>DATDEW010000220.1:0-4818 GCA_036522935.1 Kapaibacterium sp. (SeqCode) | reverse complement strand
AGGGCGTGCTGCACGGTCACCGTGACGGACCTCAAAGTAAACGAACGGAAATTGCGGCTTGAACTTGAACAACAACCTGCCATGCGGGTCGCTGATAAGACCTAACTGATATGCCTGTGACGGACCGTTTGCATCGTTCTCATTTCGGAAAATATTACCGGTAAAGAAGTTCGTTATTCCCGAGCCTGAACCTTGCAGTGCCCCGTTCAAACTATAATTCGTTTGTGTAAAATTGAACCGCGTGCCGTTCCAATCAAAGAACGGTTTATGTACTACTGCTTCAGCGATATCACCAATATCTGTTTCTGTTTCAGGTACGCGTACGACTGACGGTGTTGATTCTACCGGAGCTTTGGGTGTTAGCACAGTATCACTCATCGAATAATCCGTTCGTTCACCACCCGTACCTACATCCGACTTCCTTACTTTGCCTGTGTCAATTTCCGTATTCGCTTGTGAAGAGCCCCCCATCATCGTATCAAGCATCATTGGAGTATTTGTTACACCTGCATCACCGATACGACGAACACGTGGTCTTCCTGCTACTCGCGTATCACCATCAAAGCTTCCATCAGGCGGCATGTTTGGGTCAGTAGCTGCAGTCCCTGCACCCGGTCGCTTCGGTGCTTGGTCGCTGCCAAAGATATCAAGACCGAGGGGTCGAAGATTAAGTTCAATACCGGTACTGATAACATTATTCCATGAGCCGGTCTTTGCATTCTGTAAACCTGTTTGCGAATTTACCCATCGGTAATCAACATTGTAGGTAAAGATCGGGCGTAAATACCTATCGATCCAGAACAGCCACGGAAGACGAGGCGATGTGCTTAACTTAAATCGTTGTATCGTAAGAAAGTCTTCACCAAGTTTTGCGATCGCCCCATTTGTAAAGAATACATCACCAAGCATATCAGAGAACTGTCTCTGGAAGAAGCGGACCGAATCGTAATAATTACCATCTGCATTTGCTACAGGTGTTGTCTCCAAATAGCCCATATTACTGGTCACTTGTAGATTGAAATCTATCTGTGGAGAGAGTATACCGTTCTCGGTAAGTTTCCATGTGAACCCAACTCCTCTATCAGCGGTAAATGCTCTGTTTATCGTTGGCATTCTGCTCTGCTGAACGAGCAAAGAATCGGTAGCATCTGCATTGACCGGATATTGAAGCGTTGAAACCCTGTCTATCCAATGTTTTCTGCCACGTGTCATGGATAGCCCTGTGCTAAAACGCATTGGGAGGAAGTTGATAGAATAGTTAGAATATCTTCCTACCGAAAACGTCTCTGCGGGTATCCACTTTAGAAGCGGTACATTCGCCTTGGGAATATTATTGAGTTCATAGAAGATGCTTGCCGTCCATGCCCATGAGCGGTTATACTCATATTGATATGAACGATTGAATTCCTCACCGTAACCGAAGCCATATTTCAACTGATTGACGAACAGCGGAAGCATGAAGAACGAACCCGGGAAGGTAAATTTCACACCTGTGGCAGCGATGCTATTACGAACCGTAAGTGTTTCATTCGTCACACGGATCGAATCTATTTTCTGCTGTGCGACATCTTGAGGGATAAGACCTGCATCAGCGCTTCGCTGAATACTCTCTGCAGCCGCCTCGATCTCAATATCGGTATTCGGAATGTACTTCGGAGTAATGATACTCTCGGAGTGACTTAACGTCAACGGAAATACGGTACCACGCTCAAGCCATGAAGGAAGTACCTTCTGCATTCCGAACTCACCCGTCAATGCCCATCCGTAATTTCGTGAACGTGTTAAACTAAAGCGTTCATCAATACGGTGGAAGTCAGCACGCTCGTTGAGAAACGTAGCACTGACCGTACCAAACTCTGCAAGTTTTGCCTGTACGAGTCCGTTCATTGCATAGTCGACTTGGTCATTGCCTTCGAGCAAACGCAATTCATCAAACCATACATCTGTCTTCAAACAGTCATCTAATGTTCGATTCTCAAGTCCGAGCGCAAGGTACGGGGCATTCGTTACCGTCGGACTACCGACCACACGATACGTTGATCCAAAGACACCATCGTTTGCCGGTTGACTAACGATATCTTCGTATTTCAGCTTCGTTGCCTTGAGCGAAGAAAGCACACCAAAATCCATTACCATATTCTGCCAACCTCTGATGAGCGGACGACGATACTCATAGAAATTGTATCTATCACTTCCGATACGAAACACTGCCCAAATGGTATTAAGAGTATCTGCAATAGATGTAGCCGATTCTCTTGCAGCAGAATCACCATGTGCCCACACTGCAATAGAACGATAGTTAAAAAGATCATTAGGAGCCGGGAATACACGGACTGCTGCACGCTGCTGACCGATCGGCAAGCAAGAAACAGAAAGATTTATAGATTGCTCATTGCCATAGACAAGCACAGACTGCCCGGCAATACGGTCACGTTCTGCGCCTGGAGGCGGCTCATAAAAAGCCGGTGAGCCGGCATTCTCTTCGATATTTACATAGTTCACTTCAAAACCCGATGCAGTATCATTATACGCAAGGCCAACCGAATCAAGCGGTTTTACTTTTGACCACTGACTACCGACAAGATTTATTTCATGGAATTGTAGATGGATACGTGAGTTAAACCCCGTCAACCATATACGATAGTACTCAATGTTTGAGAAGGAGCGACTTGGGTTGCCGACAGTTCGTGTATATCCAACGATAGGTATTCTGTACTGCTTCCATCCATTTTTACCTCTACCTACGATATACGGGTTATTGGCCTCCTTTATGGGGATATCATATTGATAATAGTTATTATCAAGATCGAGCGATGAGTTACCATCTAAGTCCTCATTATCCGGCTTGAATCCTGCAGCTCGGTCATTTTGGTTACCTTCAGTGCCGTTGATGTAATCGTAGTTATCTGGGTCGGTATCTCTGTTATATGAATAAACATCATTGTTCGGGTCGTTCGGGTTTGTGGCTCCTGTGATATCACGCTGCTCAATCGAATTAATGATCGTATCGAGACCAACATCTTCATCAGGGTCATATCGTCCGTTATTATTCTTATCTTCGGTTTGCCGCACACCGTCAGGGATGACGTCTTCTGATATTCTCCCCATATCAAAGTGGATAAATCCTTCGTCGAGTCCGTTGGTATTTACCCAGAACTCAATTGCTTCCGTATTATTTGCTGTAACATTTAAGCCCGGACTCCATTGCATCATTCCTGCCCATCTATCTTCAAGGGTTGCAGTTGGCTCAGCAAAACTTGCCGGTGTTGGATTATAGATAGCGTTTAAGTTAGCAGGGTCGTAGACAACATCAAGAACTTGTGCTGTTTCATTTGGGCGCGAAGTACTTCTGTTCGGCTTTATTTCAGTGATAAGCACATCCTGCAATGCCTTCTCGTACCACCACATTTTTGATTTACGCTTATTGATATCTTCCCTACTAAGAGTAAAATAGTTGGGAACCGAGTCCGGCTGCGTGGCATGTACCCAACGACCGTATGTCATGCCGAGAGGTGTATTCGTTTTACCACTTTCAAAGTCATCCACGTATGCAATGCTCTTATTGTTATCAATAGGCATTGGTGATGTCTGCGTATTCGGATTCGGTAGAGAAAGAGCGAAGTCAAGTTTTGCAGTGATCTCTGACTTATCTTTAAGATTAAAGAATGGCAGAGCATTGAGCATATTTGTCAAGCTATTGGTTGGCACAGAATACGTTGCATCAGCGCCGAGCACCCAGTTCCAGAACGGCTCCTCGCCTTGACGAGTCTTTAAGCTCTGAACTCCCATCGAGTAGCTCATAAGCGAGAATCCAATTCCGCCGCGATTTTGAATAGGAAGTTCAGCACGAACACCAAGGAGTGTTTTGGTATTGGTCGTAAAGAAATCATGCTGGTCGTAATCAACGCTTATCGGTCCGAGCGATGCAATATCAGGGCGAAGAAGCGTTACTGTTCCGCTATTGATATCTACACGATAATCAACTCCCTCTTGAAGCTGTCTTCCACCGGCATTCACACGAACACTTCCTTCAACGATATTAAACGCATTTAACTGAAGTGAAGAGGAAGTACCTCCGGCATACTTTACATTGATAGATATATTCGAATTCTTCGTCAGGTTAATACGAAGAAATTCTTGCGAGTTCGTATAGAGCTCCGGAAAATAGAAAGTAGAATCCTTTTTATAATTTCTGTTCTTGCGTTCTTGCTCTTTATGATAGTTGAGGATTCGCTGACCAAACGGCTCAAGAAACGGGAATGTGAGTGTACCATTGCGTCTATCAAGAATCGTATTGCTCGGTATCATATCAACAGCTCCGTCGGGGGCACGAACTCCCGGGCTTGAGTTATTATACCTATCAAGACCTGTGACACTTATCGTCCTATCCTGTCCCTCTGCCGCACGGACATATTCATATATTTGCCCTGTCGGGAATGTATAGAGAATTCGCGCACTAAATCCTGTCTCATCCACGTTCGTCGCACCAACGTAGTATGTGTTCTTCAGAATATTCTTCCATGGAGTTAATTGTGGGTTCTGAAATATCTCCTCCGGTTTAATAAGTTTTAGTACATAGTCGGCTTTACCGGATGTTTGCTCTCCTATCTGACCCGTTGGCGTTTTATAGCTAACAGCGATGAGCTGCTGATCACTTGGTTCTTGGTAAAGAACAAGTACACCTGTTTTATAATCTACTCTATACTGCGTCGTATCGAGCAACTCCATATAACTTGTCGAAAGTTGATCTTTCGGTATATTAGGTAGTGTTTTTGGTCTATATGGATCTTCAGGGTATTCACTACCAGGAGTTGTTGG
>DATDEW010000219.1:0-3992 GCA_036522935.1 Kapaibacterium sp. (SeqCode) | reverse complement strand
ATAAGTCCCCATCCTGATAAACCTACTCCTTCAGCTGTAACACCTGACCAGTTCATCGTCGAACCAATATCAGAGCCAACAATAAATGCAACAATAAGGACTGAGATAATGGCGAGTACCTTTGCAGTTGTCGAGATAGTTTGCAGTGTTGCCCCAACTTTCACACCTCGGATATTGACGTAGGTCAAAAGTACGATGATCGAACCACCGACAAGTTTTGCTCCGATATCAGCAAAAGGGAATATGTCACCTAGTAGTGGTATATGCATCGGGAGCTGTTCCCATTCTGCAGAGAGATGGGGAAGAGTGACGAACTCACCGAAGTAGTTTGCGAAGATGATAGCTATGGCTGCTATAGCGCCGGAGCCGGCGATCATAAAATTTGCCCATCCATAAAGGAATCCGAAGCGCTCACCATAGATCTCGTGGAAGTATTCGTAGAGTCCGCCCGTTCGCGGCATTTGTCCGATGAGCTCACATTGTGTCAATGCTCCGAAGAGTGTTAATCCTCCTGCTACTGCCCAAATGATAAGCAACGTCGTTGCATCGCCAAGTCCTCTTGCCATGCCGGCAGGTGTGGCAAAGATGCCCGAGCCGATAACAGCGCCGATGACGATCGCTGTTGTCGGGAAAAGAGTTAAAGCCCGTTTTAGTTTTGGTTTATGCTCCATTAGCGCAAGTTTTGAAGAGCAAAGATACTATTTTATTTCGAAGTCCACCTTATCTACCGTCCAGCGAGGCCTGATATCTATCTCTGCCTCATATTCTCCGCTTGGCATAGCAAACTGAAAAGGTGTTATCTTGCCTTGATCAAAATGATTTTCGGGATGTACTGTCAGGAATGCTCTGACTTTATATCTTCCTCTTGGTAACGATGCGAAGGAATATGTATTTCTTCCCTCCAAAAGTACCTTCAGTTCTCTGAAATTTATTGATGGGTTTACTACCTCTACCACTATCCTATGTTCTGCCGGCTTATAAAGCGAATCATTGAAGGTTACCGTGCCGGTTATATTGCCAGTCTCTTCTATATCAGTTGTTTTGAATCTGATGACATATGTAGTATCCTTGAAGTTTGGTGGGTAGGAATATATCATGCTCTTTGCTTTATCAGTCGATAGGCGTAATGTGTACCACTGGTTACTTTGAAGCGAATCCTTTGATCTGATAAAGAATACTTCGCCATCGATCCGGATAACCTCAAAAGGTGTATCTTTGCCGGAGCTGTCCTTCAACGTGATGCCTACTTCGATGCCTTGGCCGATAGGTTCGGAGAACCGTAGATGAGCGTTGAGTTTTCTGCTGACATCAACGGTACTGTCTGTTATGGATGCCCCAATGAATCGAGGCGTAGGAAAAGTATCAATGGTGTTTTCCGGTATGATAAACTTCACTGACATATTCAGATCGTTAATGATATTGCCACGTTTATCATTTACAAAGCCGGGGGTTACATTCAATATGTATTCCTTATTCTTCTTCAAAGGATACAGTGTCTCAAATGAGATCACATTCGGTTTCTTCTCAGGAAATTCCCGATAAGCAAAGACCAGCGTTTGCATCGTGTCATTTCCGGTTTCAAAGAGAGAATACATCTTTTCATTGACGTCATTGCTATCTATTGCTTCTGAGAAGTTGGCTCTCAAATGATATGCATCTCTGACCTCTATATCCTGGAGTATCGGCTTGGTTGTGTCAAACTTTGTTGCGAGCCGCATCGTCACATCTGAGATCATCGGCTTATCAAGAACAACGTCATGTTTTGTTACGGCGTAATCATCTATTGTGTGATCGTAGAGTTTATTGCGGAATTCATCAACAACTCCTATGATACGGTATGTATGACCTATTGCTAATGCTCGAAGAGCATAGGAACCGTCTTTGTCAGGCTGGGTAATATAGTCAGGTCTGGTACGAGACATATCAAGAGTATCAGGATCCTGTCTTGAGATGTCGTAACAAAAAATAAATACTCCACCGAGGTCTGATCTTTCTGTTGTCCTGAATGACGGGAATACTTTTCCGGCGATGATGCCTGAATCAATAACATTGCCGGTAGAGAACGTTATTTGAGTCGGTGTGCCGAGTGTTCCGCCCCGAAGTGTTTTTAAGTCTCTTGATAAGGTAACGACGTAGGTAGTATTTTCGCGAAGTGAATCGGGAAGTTCGATGTCAACCTCGTCGTATCCTGACCAGTCGTATTTTACTACTCCCTGCATATAAGGAGTGATGGTTATCGACTGCATGAAGCTTGATCTGTCAATATCCTGTGCAAATTCAAAATGGATGGTCGTCTTTCTCGGGACGTTCGTCATGCCCGCAGTAGGCATCGTAGTATCTATCTCGGGTGCTGACTTATCCTCTTCTCCTCCGGGTGGAGGTTTGATAGAAGCGCAGCTCGTTAGCAAGAGCAGAAAAGCAGCTGACAATAGGTGACGTAACGTCATGCTTTCTTTCGGAAAAAATCAAATGTTCGCGATAAACCCTCAGTGATGTTGGTCTCCGGCTGCCAACCTAGTGCCTTTGCTATTTTCTCCGAAGTACAGACGCTTCGTAGAAGTTCGCCGGGGCGGGCTTCGTCGTATCGTGGTGTGGATTCTTTCCCTGCTTCATTTGCAAGTATTGTGAAGAGCGTATTGACATCGGTTTCGATTCCTGTTGCGATGTTATAGGTATTCGAACCGCTTTCATTCTCTATTGCCAAGAGATGTGCTCTGACAAGATCGCTGATAAAAACATAATCTCTCGTTTGCTTTCCGTCGCCAAAGATCATCGCTTGCTTACCGGCTAGAAGGGCATTGCTGAATATCGCTACGACACCTGCTTCGCCATGCGGGTCTTGCCGCGGTCCGTAAACGTTGGTGTAGCGGAAGATGGTATGGTCCAAACCATGTACCTTGTTGTAGTAGTGTAGGTAGAGTTCAACGCTGCGTTTTGTTATGCCGTAGGGTGACTCGGGACGTGTCGGATGAAGTTCATCGGCAGGAAAGTAATCCTGTTCGCCGTAAATGGCACCGCCTGTCGAAGCGAAGATGAAACGTTTGATATTATGACGTCGTGATGCTTCAAGCAAATTCAACGAGCCGAGGATGTTGATGTTCGCATCATTCGATGGATCAGTGACGCTCTTCCTGACATCGATCTGCGCCGCATGGTGGTCAACCACATCAATAGCGTTCTCGTGGAATATTTTCTCGACAAGTTCGCCGTCGCGAATATCACCTTCGATGAAGGTCGCCTTTGGATTGATGTTTTCCCGTTTGCCGCTGGAAAGATTATCGAGTATAACAACATGATGCCCTGCCGATAGAAAACTATCAGCAATATGCGACCCAATAAACCCTGCTCCGCCTGTGACTAATATATTCAATGGAAATAGATACTTATAGCAATGAGATGTGTAACAACATGGCATAGATTTTCGGTTGAGGAAAAATTGGGAGTTGGAGAATCGGGAATGGGGAATGGAGATTGGGGAATAGGGAATGGGGGGAAGAATTTATTCCGTCCTTGTCATTTCGAGCGGAGCGAGAAATCTGAGACGAGCAGCACTCTGACTTAGAATCTTCATCCAATAGATAAGTATTTTTCTACTCCCAGATCCCTCACTATCGTTCGGGATGACATACAGCTATTTCAGTCCATCAAACCGAGACCATTTCCCTCTCCGATACCCGAAACCCGACCCCCGAATTCCGAGTCCTCTTTGCGACCTCTGCGCCTCTGCGGTTAGTCTTCTTCCCCTTCCCCAACTGACCACTGGTCACTGGCAACTGATCACTACTTTTCCCCTCTAACCCATTGACTTTATTATTAGATAATTGTGCACTTCGCCTGGCTTCTGCCCACTCTTTTGGGGTAACAACTATCGGCTTCGGGCGAGGTGCTACCTTCTCAAGTTCGGTCGAGGTCTCATCCTTGATAATAGCAACGCACATCATTCCGAGTTTACCGATACCACCTCTGTCATAAATACCAACCGTTGGTTCAGT
>DATDEW010000218.1:0-3681 GCA_036522935.1 Kapaibacterium sp. (SeqCode) | reverse complement strand
TACATCCTGCCTTCACAAGTTTTGCTTTCGTCTCTTCCATTGCAGCGCGGACATCGTCTTCGATGCCTTCGCCAAAATACTCTTTCGGTATGCCGATGCGAAGTCCCTTTGCGCTTTTTGCAAGTGCGGCTGAATATTCTTCAACAGGTACGTTCGCACTTGTCGCATCATGCGGGTCATGCCCTGCCATTACTTCAAGTGCTTTCGCTGACGCTTCAAGCGTGCGACTAAACGTGCCAACAGTATCGAAGCTTGATGCGAATGCCGTAAGTCCGTAACGCGAGATGCGTCCATATGTCGGTTTAAATCCAACAGTGCCGGTGAATGCTGCGGGCTGACGGATAGAGCCGCCGGTATCGGTGCCGATAGAAAAGTCACATGCGCCAATCGCCGCAGCGACTGCGCTTCCGCCCGATGAGCCGCCGGGTACGCGGGTGATGTCCCACGGATTGAGCACAGCACCATAAGCCGAGTTCTCGTTCGATGAGCCCATAGCGAACTCATCCATGTTCGTCTTCCCGACTATCGCCACGCCTGCATCGATAAGACGCTGAACGCTCGTAGCCGTGTAAAGCGAATTGAAGTTCTCGAGGAATTTGGAACCGCAGGTAAGCCGTGCGCCGGCAAGAGCCATTACGTCCTTCACGGCTACTGTCATGCCAGAGAGCTTGCCTTCAGAGCCCGGAAAGCGTGAAGGTTCAAAGACTTCGAGGAAACAGTTCAGCTCCGCGTTGCGGGCATTTGCGATATCAAAAGGAGTTGTCATTACTGCAAAAATACGGAATAATGGGGAGGGGTATGGGGAATGGGGAATGGGCTATTTTGAGATCATGATGTTTTTCGATACTGTACTTTCCCCCTCGGTAAGTACAAGGGAGTATACGCCACTTGCAAGTGAGGGTAGTACTATCTCCTTTCTATGATTTCCTTGTGTTAGGTATTCATCAAGCACCGAAGCAATGAGCTTCCCTTCGATGTCATAGAGCTTAATGCTTACATCCCCGTTATGTTTGGTATCGAAGGTGATAGTCCGCTTCAAAGAACCGGGGTTCGGATAGACAGAAAATCCGCTTGAGCTAATACTCGTTTGACCAATTGCACTTTTGACAGAATCTATATTCTGCGAGATGAATGCATATATCTCACCTTTGATGCCGAGATCGGCATTCTCCGTCCAGGCCGCGCAGAAGTAACCGTCATAAACATCAAGACCTGTGTAATCGCCAATGAAGGGGTCGCCATCTATGCCGAGTGTCTTAAACGGATTTGCCATGGAATCCGAAAGAGCGAAGGGTCGCTCCGAAGTGCCAAGCCGAAGCAGATACGGTTGGTACTTAAGGTTATTCGTGTCGTTCTCACTTGAAAGATAAAATAGATATGCCTTCCCTGTTATTGGGTCAACAGCCAGTGACGGCTGAAATCTATCTCTGCGAAGTGATGAACTGTCAGTTTCATACCCGATAGCCATCGGCGACGACCATGTTTTCCCTTCGTCACTGCTTTGTATATATCGTAATATCGAAGAGCGCTTGTTACTTGCATGATCCCAATAGCCGTAATCAGCATAGACAAGATGTATAGTGTTTGAGACCGGGTCTATGTCGTAGGTGATATATGGGATCGCGCGAAATCCGCTTGCACCTTTCAAGAGCGTGAGCCCCGCACCAAGATAGAACGGATAGTTAAAGTATGAAGCAAGTGTATCGGTCGTGAATGTTTTCCCACCGTCCGTTGACGAAAGGAAATAGTGATAGGTCGTATCATCGTCGGCTCCGTGTTCGCTGTATTCGCTAAATGCAAGAAAGACCTTTCCGCCTTTACCTACCTTCACCTGCGAAAAATAGCGATAGCCTTGGGTGACAACGATAGGTTTGCTCCAGGTCTTTGCACTATCGTCACTATATGCAATACGAATACCTGATAAATAATAGGCAGAATCAAAATGCAGCCATGAAAGATAGAGTCTGCCATAGTATGGGCTTGCGGGGTCACGGTCGATAGCAATGCTCTCTTTATCTTCAGTATCGTGTGTAGAAGTTTTCGTCACGACAGGAGCAGTGTACATCCAATTCTTCCCGTTCGAGGAGTACGAGACGAGAATGTTCGAGAGATTCGAGCCAAAGTCCTTGATAAGATGCGCATAGTAGAACCCGCTTTCGTTATCAGCTATTACCATCGGATCGCCAAGCGCAGAGTACGGTGCAGGTACTTTCGGAATACGGTATGTATCCCAAGTACCGCCGCCATCGGTGGTAGTATACGAAGGCATAGAACGCAGATCCATCACTTCATCATTGGAGCCAATGACGACAACGTTCTTATTCGCCCTGCTTATTGCAACGGATGTTTCATCCTGACCGAAATCATCAAGCGACACATTTTTGTAATTGCCTCCGCTCGTGAGCTGTGTTTGTGAAGGGAATGTATCAAGTTGTTTAAGTCTATGCTGTATGGTCTTTCGGAATACTTCACTTCGCCCATAAAGCCACGAACCGCCAGGATGTTTTGCTATCTCTTCTTTGATACGAAGTTGTTTCTCGCTTTGGGAAAAAAGCAAAGTAGGAAAAAGGAAAAGACAGAGAACAATAGCTTTCATGAGAATAAAAACGAGGAAGTGCGAGCAAAGTTCGCAAAGAAAACGATAGGAGAATTAGAAGCGTAAGTAGAACTTCGCCTGGATATCAAGTTCAGCAGGCTCGTCAATACCGAGACCGAATGAAGGACCTATGGTAAAATCAAATCCGAAGTTCGAGCCGCTTCCACCCGGCGTTGAGGTAATGCCGATAGCAGGTTCTAGGAGTGTTGCAGAGTGTCTCTCACCGGCTGTCTCGGGCGTCTCCTTCGAGAAGATACCATAATAACCAAGACGTACAACAGGGCTAAGAATACCATCAAGAAAAGTTACAGGAGCCCAACCTAACTGTAAACCAAATGACTTCGGTGACTGGAATATCTGCGAGAAGTTCTGGGGCTCTTCGTAGCTTAGGTATGGCACGTTCGATGAGTAGAGCAAACCGAAGGACATATCGAATGTCAAAGCTGGCGATGCAGACTCTACACCAAGAAATACATTGATGCCTGTACTCCTACCTAAGCCAAGACCGTAGCGACCTTGAATCCCTGCGATAACATCGCCTGATTTCGCATCAAGCTCGTTCTTAATGATTGTATTCTGATCTATCAGCACAGAATTTGTTGCTGCCAGACGTTCTGACTTTACCTGCTCTATCGCAAGAGCAAGATTAAGCTCTTCCATTCTCTTCTTTGTATTGAACTTCTGCCCGCCTACCTCAAGTGTATCAGCATTCATAAGGTCAATACCATTGCCAACCATAAGCGGCTGTTTCTTCTCGAAATCTTTCGTTACGTTGAATAGCTCTCTACCTGTACCAACTTCTTTGGCGACCATGCGGTAGCGATATGTGCCGTTGATGAACTGCTTTGCATCATATTCAGCGAGGTAATCAGCCGGACGCATAACAGAATCAATGAGCGTAAGAGGATGCCCTTCGTCAACAACAGAAAGCACATCAAACTTCACATGGGCTGTCTGCCCTACGGTATATGGAACAGAGAGACGTGATGAAACTGGTGAAAGCGATGCTTTGCCAAGATCGAACTTCAGGCGCTCGCTTGAAAGTATGATACTCTCACGAAGGTGACGCGCAAAATCTTCGTAGA
>DATDEW010000217.1:0-9978 GCA_036522935.1 Kapaibacterium sp. (SeqCode) | reverse complement strand
TGTCTATCAACGTGAATGGAATGGAAAAAAACGTGTCGTTGGTTCGACGGTCAGCCCGTGGGATCCATCTGTTGCAACACTACCCGATCTTGATACGATGGAGTCTATCACCTATGTGAATGAAGTTGATATACAAAAGATACAAAAAGGACAGCAGGTCAAGCTTGGGCTGGATTCCGATCCTGATAAAACACTCACAGGTGTAGTAACAAGTGTTGCAAATATTGGTGAACAGCGTCCGAACTCAGACTCAAAAGTATTTGAGGTTCGTATCATCATTAATGAGCGTGATACATCGTTGCGCCCTTCGATGACAACAAGCAACGCTATCCTCGTTTCCTCTATACCACAAAAGATGTATGTGCCGCTTGAGTGTTTACATTCTGATAGCGGCAGGACGTTCGTCTATAAACAGGATGGCTCGTCGCTTATCAAACAAGAAGTAAAGGTCGGCATGACGAATGATAACGAAGCTGCTATCGAAGCGGGGATCATAAAAACCGACAAGCTCTATCTCTCACTACCGCCGGAAAAATCAGTATTACGTGCTACGGTAAAACTCTTACCTCCATCAAAAGACTCAACTGCCACCAAGCCAAAGGTAAGCTGATATGTCATTCAACATTAATTACACATTTGCAATAGCTTGGCAAGCTATTGGCTCGAATAAACTTCGGGCGATGCTAACATCCTTGGGTATTATCTTTGGCGTAGGGAGCGTGATCTCTATGCTCTCGGTCGGAAAAGGAGCAGAGCAGGAAATACTTGAACAAATGAAGCTCCTGGGAGCAAATAATGTCGTTGTCAAACCTGTTATTGAGCAAAAAGAAGAAAAAGCTGAAGAAGAGACCAATAAATCAGAAAAAAAGAAATACACTCCGGGACTAACTCTTGAAGATGCACGTAGTATCGCTAATCTTGTCCCGGGTGTTTCGTCTGTGAGTCCTGAGATCATAACAGAACTTACCATCGTCCGCAGCGGGCTAAAACGTTCAGGAAGGGTTGTTGGTATTGAACCGACGTACTTCGAGATGTCAGATTTTTCCCTTATAAAAGGCGAGTTATTTAACGCGAAACATATAGAATTAGCATTGCCGGTATGTATTATAGGCAACAGTATCCGGACAAAGTTCTTCGCTACCGAAGACCCTATCGGAAAGACCATTAAGTGCGGCAACATTTGGCTTACGGTCATTGGAGTGCTTGATGAGCGTAAAATATCCGAGGACAACATCAAACATCTCGGTATTCGTGATTACAACATGGATATATACACACCGATAAGTACTGCCCTGCTGAAGTTCCGGAACCGCTCACTCATCACGAAAGCCATGATCAACAATGCGGCGCGAAGCCAAGATGCAGATTTTGGAGAGCAAGCAACTGAAAAGCAAAATGAAGAAAAGAAAAACTACCACCAACTTGACCGGCTGACCGTGCGTATGGCAAGTTCAGAGAATATCACGAAGACTGCCGAGATCATTACGCGCATGCTTGAACGCCGCCACAACCGTGTAGTAGATTTTGAAGTATCTGTACCTGAACTTCTCTTAAAGCAAGAACAACGCACGAAAACCATATTCAATATCGTCCTTGGCGCAATTGCTTCTATCTCGCTCTTGGTCGGAGGAATAGGGATTATGAACATCATGCTAGCATCTGTCCTAGAGCGAACACGGGAGATAGGTATTCGCCGAGCGATCGGAGCACGAAGCAAGGATATAACACTTCAGTTCTTAAGCGAAGCTGTTGCACTCTGTTTATTTGGCGGTGTGCTTGGTATTTTCTTTGGTGTGGTGCTTAGTCTTGTGATAGAACAATTTACTGACATCAAGACCATTGTATCGCCGTTCTCTGTCATCATTTCATTTGGTGTTGCAGTCGCTGTAGGGCTTATCTTTGGTATAATACCCGCACGCCGAGCTGCACTCCAGAACCCGATAGAATCTCTTCGATACGAATGAAATATATCTTATCCCTTTTCTTTGTACTTGCTGCCCTTCAGGGTGCAGCACAAATACGTTCGCTTACTCTACAGGAGTGCATTACACTTGGGATAACACGTGGTCCGAGTGGTAAGATGCTCCGGGCAAGTTATACTACTAAGCGGCTGACATATAAGTCATTCAGTGCATCTCTTCTTCCACAGTTGCGTCTTGAAGGTACTGTTCCTGACCTTGCTCGAACGATAAATCCCATCATTCAGCCTGATGGCACAACAAAATTCATCGAGCAGTCTCAGGCGAACTCTAACGTTTATCTTACGATCTCACAGCCGCTTGTATTTTCCGGGGGAAATATCTTTGTCTCTTCAGGATTGAATTGGAATCGGCTACTCATCGATAACATTACAACCTGGCGTTCTAGCCCTCTTCTTATTGGTATTCAACAACCGCTATTTTCGATCAATAACTTACGATGGGATGACCAGGAGAACGAACTTCGCAATACCGCTGCGGTAAAGGAATACAACGAAACCGTTGAAGATGCGGGGATTGAAATGACTCAGAAGTTTTTTGACGCGTATGTAGCTCAGATGAGAGTGAACAATGCTACTTTTAATGTGGAGATCAATGATTCACTACTTATTCTTTCAAGAGGTAGGTTTGAAGTAGGAAAAATAGATGAGAATGATCTGCTCCAAAGTGAACTTGCACTTGCTAACGCGCAGACAGACCGCGCGAATGCAGAGCTAGACTATAAGATAGCAATTAAAAGTCTGACCATTGCTCTTGGAGACAGCTCCGGAACTTCATTCATGCTTACTCCGCCGACTGACACACTTACGATCACACCGTCTGTTGATGTTGCGCTTCGGGAGGCGCGTGCCAATAGAAGCGACATTGAAGCGTATGAGCTTCAGCATGTTTCTGCCGAAAGGAAGATCCAGCAAGCTCGCTCATCTAACGGATTTAATGCTACGATCACCGCAAGTTTTGGTTTAAATCAAACGGCACCTGATGTTGAATCGGCATACCAGGATCTGCTTGACCAGCAGATAGCACGGCTTGATTTTTCTGTCCCATTATGGCAGTGGAATAAAGGCAGTTATGAGGTCGAAGCAGCGGAGGCAGAAATGGAGCGTGTTGATGTGTCACTTGGTGTGCAAAAAAAGATGTTCGAAGATAATGTTGAGTCACAAGTACAGCGTTACCTTCGCAACCGCGAACAGCTGAAGCTCTCGATGAAAGCGGATACCATTGCACAGAAACAGTATGACCTGGCAAGCAAACGGTACCTTATCGGCAAATACGATGTAACGAAGGTTATGCTTGCGCAAGACGCAAAAGATAAGGCTCGTCAGGCGTTGATACTTCAACAGAAGGAATATTGGCTAAGCTACTACCGTCTGCGGCGTACTACACTCTTTGATTTTGTTACCAACTCCAAAATCCAGCATAGTAACAATCCATAAATTTACACCATTTTCGCAGGCAGCGGTAAAACATCCGTAGTTTTGGGTACTTCCCCTTAACTTTTGCATATTTGATCTATGGAATCAGAAAATCGGACTTACGCTATCCCGATAGCGGTTATCGTGGTGATCTTAACAGGTGTACTGCTCCATACGATCGGCGATGCTCTTATTCCTTTTGTAGCAGCACTCTTTCTTGCGAACATCTTCCTTCCACTTGTTGATGCGTTTCGGAAGAAGAAGATACCCACCGTTTTTTCTATTTTACTGGTATTAGTTCTTGTTGCCTGTATCTTTGCCGGCATAGCTATTGTCGTAAGTATCAGCATTAATTCAGCTGCGGAGATACTGCCAAAGTACGGACAGAAATGGGACACGGTCTATAAACCGGGACTTGCTGACATGCTCGGCTCTATTTCGCCGACACTTAGAGAAAAGGTGATGGCCTTTAATGTCTCAAGCTCACTTGAGTCCCTACCGATCGGAGAAGGACTATCAAGCATAACGACGTCTCTTATGAGTCTGATCAGCAGTTTTGCTCTTATCCTTCTGTTCATGCTTTTTATTCTTGCCGGGAGCGGGCAATTCCGCTCAAAGCTACACCGAGCTTTTTCTTCGTCACATTCCTTACGTCTGACCGAGATGTTTAGTGATATTCAATCGCGGACTCGCAGCTACACAGCAATGATGCTCCTTATCAATATCTTAAGCGGTATTAACTTAGCGCTTGTGTCGGCTCTCTTCGGAGTTGACCTAGCAATACTATGGGGATTCCTGACATTTTTACTTATGCTTATCCCGAGTGTAGGTTCGATACTTGCGGCTATTCTTCCGATTACCGTTGCATTCTTACAGTTTGATACTATTGGTACGCCTATCATCTACAGCGTTATTTTACTCGTTTCACAATTGCTTATTGGCAGTGTTCTTTCACCAAAAATAATGGGCAATAACTTGAATCTAAGTCCTTTGCTTATCCTTGTCGGTTTACTTTTTTGGGGATGGGTATGGGGTCCGTGGGGGATGGTATTATCAGTACCGATAACTTCAACGTTGGTCATTATCTTTGAGAATATCCCATCGCTTCAGCCATTAGCGATCTTAATGAGTTCGGATATTTCTAAGGCAAAGATACGTATTTGGAAAAAGAAACAGCAGGCCTAGGGGATAACCGATAGATTCTTATTCCGGCTCAACCTGTGCGTAGTCAAGCTCGACAGGTGTCTTGCGTCCGAAGATAGATACTTCTACTTTTAGCTTCTGCTTATCTTCGTTGACCTCTTTGATCTGTGCCTGGAATCCGTTAAATGGTCCGTCAATAACCTTGACCGGCTGACCAAGATAGTAGCGGACTTCAGGGGATTCGACATTCTTCTTCTCTTCAACTTTACCAAGGATGCGGCGCATCTCATCTGGCTGGAGAGCTGTAGGGCGGTCTTTTGAAGGACCAACGAAACTTACCACGCCATTGACATTAAGGATAATATCAATAAGCTTTTTATCAAGAGCGGCTTCCATCAGGATGTAGCCGGGAAGAAAGCTCTTGGTCTTTACTTTCTTTTTGCCGTCACGAACTTCATAGACCTTTTCGTTCGGGATAACAACATCAAGCACACGATCTGCCAAGCCGCGACGCTTCACCTCATCTTCGATGTACGCCTTAACCTTGCTCTCCTGCCCTGTGAAGCACCTGAGAGCATACCATTTCATTTGTACTGCCTGGAGATCCGTCATGTTCGTTGGTGTGATTATATACCGTAAATGAGACGGAGTGTGATCTCAAAGATCTTATCAACGCCAAAAACAAAAATAGATGCAACAACGACAAGTGCAAGTGTCACTAATGTCGCTTCCTGAAGTTGTTCGCGTGTCGGCCACGAGACCTTCTTCATTTCTTTGTTGACATCGGTAAAGAATCCGGTTACTTTCGCACCGAAGCTTCTCTTCTCAACATCCGTCGTTTGTGTAGAAACAACTGTATCTGCCATAATTTTGTCCTATTCTAAAGGTTGGTACGAGTACTGCCCATCCTTCGTTGCACGTCAGGAGGGACTCGAACCCCCAACCAACGGTTTTGGAGACCGCTACTCTACCGATTGAGCTACTGACGTAGGCTCAAGCCGCAAGCTGCATGCTTACAGCTTAAACTTATTTCGTTTCCTTATGCGTCGTGCGCTTATTGCAGCGTGAGCAGTATTTCTTGAACTCGACGCGGCCTGAATGCAAGCGTTTGTTCTTCGTGCTTGCGTAATTACGCATCTTGCAATCAGCACATTCTAATGTTATGAGATCTCTCATTGTCGTATCTTTCGTTTACAAAACTTTTTTCTATCTTTCCTTCTCTCGAGAGCGGGAGACGAGACTCGAACTCGCGACCAACAGCTTGGAAGGCTGTGACTCTACCAACTGAGTTACTCCCGCAAAAAACAAGCGTAACGCTAAAACTTCAAAGCTTAAAGCATCATTGGTGAGTTCACGACCGGGATTGAACCGGTGACCTCGTCCTTACCAAGGACGTGCTCTACCAACTGAGCTACGTGAACATCGTAGAGCTTGCAGAGTCGATAGTCTTATATGTTTAATGAGTTAATTAAACACGTAACTCATAAAACTCACAAAACCCATGAAACTCACATAACTCAAGAAAGTGGGCAGAAGAGGATTCGAACCTCTGTAGACTATGTCAGGAGATTTACAGTCTCCCCTCGTTGGCCGCTTGAGTATCTGCCCGTGCCAATTATCAATGTAGAATGTACAATGTTCAATGAATTACTCCATTGAACATTGTACATTCCTCATTGTTTCTGGAGCCGGCAATCGGACTCGGACCGATGACCTGCTGATTACAAATCAGCTGCTCTACCAACTGAGCTATGCCGGCGACTTCGTAAGAAAGAAAATTCTCCCCCGCCCCAGAGCGAAAGAGAATTTTTAAGCACAGTGAAAATGATTTTTTGGCGTATCTGGTTCCCTTTTTAGGTATTAGACGTATTATTCCGTTGGAATAACGAGTTTACTTCCTACGGTTATCTTGTTACCGGAGATACTATTTGCCTCTTTGAGGGCATTTACGCTGATATTGTACTTATCAGCGATAGAAAACAAGGTGTCTCCTTTACGAACTTTGTGATAGGTTTTCTTCGCTGTCGTTGATACGGATTTATCCGAATCCCCGAGCGCAGGCGTCTTGTTTTCGCCATAGACTTTCAGTACATCTCCTGCCTGAAGTGTTGAGGCATCTTTGCCGCCGTTCCACTCTGCAAGTTTCTCCGCTGTTGTGCCGTAAGACTTTGCAATGCTTGTCATCGTCTCGCCTGGGCGAACTTTGTGAGTACGAGCTTTGCCTTCTGGCTCGGTCGAAGCCTTAGCAATATTCTCAGGAGCAGCTATATGGATTGTCTGACCTGACTTCACACCTTTCGAGACCTTCTTACCATTCCATGTTTTAAGGTCAGCAACTGATACGCTATACTCATCAGCGATCTTGGCAAGTGTCTCGCCGCGCTTTACTTTATGCGTTTTCCCGTCAGAGACGGATGCTACGTTCGGAGCCGGTTTATTGCGCTCAACGTAGATAGCAAGTGACTGACCTTTCTTAAGTCCTTTACGGTAGCTCAAGTTATTCCAGTTACGAACATCAGCAGAGCGTACGCCGTAGCGTGCCGCAATAGAATTAACTGTCTCGCCTTTCTTGACGCGATGTGTTATCTTTGATGACTTTTTTGGAGCCGGAGCAGTTACGTTCGATTCCTTTGAAGAGTTATCTCCATCGGCAACGGCAGCGCCGGGAGCCATCACAGACATCGGTACACGAAGCTTCATACCCGAGCGTACGCGCTCGTTGGAGCTAAGGTTGTTATAGTCTGCAAGCTGATCAGATGTAATACCATAGGTACGCGCAATAGAGCGAAGTGACTCACCGCGAGTTACACTATGCACAAGCCACGGACGTTTTTCTTCAGGTGTTAGCTTTGAGAATTCAGCATAGAATCTATCTCGCTGACCGACCGGAACACGGACAACATATCCGTTAGCACCAATAAGCTCTTTCGGTGGTGTTGATGGCTGGAGGAGTTCAGGGTTGAGACTCTTGATCTCTAAACCACTTACTCCTGATGCAGCACCAATGGCATTCAGATCAACTGCTTCATAGACGCGCACAGTATCAGACTCAATAGGTTTATCGTAGTTGATGTTCGTGAATCCGTAACGTGCAGGATCCATTGCGATCACTGTTGCCGCTATATAGAGCGGGACATAGTTTTGTGTTTCTTTCGGAATACACTGGCGGATACCCCAATATGTTGAATCATCCGTCTCTGCCATACAGCGCTTGATACGTGTCATGCTGCAATTATAGCATGAAAGTGCGAGATGCCAATCTCCCATCGCTCGATAGAGGTCCTTCAAATGTTTTGCTGCAGCACGTGTCGCTTTTTCGGGATCACGGCGATGATCAAGCCACCAATTTACTTTGAGCCCATAAGCAGCACCTGTACCTTGAATGAATTGCCACAAGCCAACTGCTTGTGCGCGAGAAACAACGGTAGTATTGAGACCGCTCTCAACCATCGAAAGATAAATAAGCTCCTCAGGAGTGCCTTCTTCTTTGAAGATGCGCCTCATCATAGGGAAGAATTTCCCTGAGCGACCGAGCCACTTGGTCATGTAGTTACGCCCGTTACCTTGCATAAAATATGCGATCGACTGCTCAACGGCAGCATTCATAGGTAGCGGTACTTGCGTGTTACTCACATCCGGTGCCTTCGGGATATTGAGTTTGCGAATGTCTATCTTCGCGATCTCTTCATTGAACTTCTGGCGAAATGCAAAAATTGAGGCATTCGGCGGGAGGACGTCAATATCAGAAACAAACTTCTCGTAGTCCTCAATGACAGAGCGCGAGAGCTCTTGGAAGTCTTTTTCCTCGCTTACATTTGGGTAGTAGATAAGTCTATTGAGAATATCAATGGCATTCTCAAAACGCTTAACAACCTCGGTCTTATCTTTTCTGCCTTCAGCGGCAAGTGCGCGTAGCCATTCCTGGCGAGCAGCTTCGAGTCGTTCTTGGAGAACAGCCGGGTCAATATCTTCGGCTTCATCAAGTCCGGCAAACGGGTCGGTGGGCTTGATCTGAACTGTGGTGGTTGTATCAGCCTCTGTCTTCGCTACATTCTTCGTTGAAGAACAAGAGTTGAGAACCAGTGTTAACGCAAAAAGAACGAATACGAGAGAAGTAAACCGAACACCGGCTTTTTTAAAATTCCCCATGCTTGTTTCCCTTCATTCATGTTGATGAACAATACAATGATGTAGTATAAGAAGCACTAAGTAAGGGGGCATGAAGAAAGCGAACAACGCAGCAATAGATCATGCTACGTTCGGTATCTCCTAGACCGGCCACCATCATTCCATGTCCTTGCTTTATCAGTGCTCTCGTTGTTGTCACCTTTAAGGGGCGGCAATGACGAGAGCATTGAAGGGTAGTAATGAAAAAATGATGCCAAAGCGGACTTATACATAAATAACAACTTATCAACAGCGAAAGTGGTTTCAGAAGAATCCAAGAATGGTTATTTTGCTATAAAAAAAACAATGATTGTTGATGTTTTGCTGTATAATTTAGAATATGATTATTTTATATCACTTATACCCATTTTAATCCACATTTTATCCCGCGAACTGTTATCCTCTTTAGGACATTATCTTATTTCTTATTCATTTTGAAACTACTAATGCAAATTGACGAATTATATACAGTGGCATATAGGGCATTTAAGGATGCCCTTGATCAGAGGCTAACAAGAATAGACGACGAATCCGAGATCGCCTCAAAATTCTGGCGTGGGAAACTTGTTCTCCAACCCGATGATCCGAAGATGCAATCAAAAGAAGTAGAACTTGACGTTTTCTTCAAAAAGATCGTATCGGTCCGAAATAATCTTCGTGTGCTCGAACAAAAAGTAAATGCAAACACAAAACTTGAGGAAGCAGAAAAAATTGAATTACAAGGATACATCACACGTTGCTACGGAAGTCTTACCACATTTAATGTACTCTTCAGAAATGATGATGATAAATTCGTCGGCGCAAAAAGCGAGTAATACACTCCCAACAATAGGCAAGGTACTTGCTTTGTTATACCTTTGTGCTTTTGCGAGTAACGAAGTACACGCTCAAAAACATGCTCATAAGGAGGAAGATGCTATCGCAAATGGTTTTGTGAACGCCATAAAGTCCAGAAACTTTGACGACCTAAAAAAATACTTCCCAACGGTATCAGTATTTCGGACAACGGCACCTGATGAAACCCAAGGAAAGACTGATGCTGAGATTCTCGAGATAGCCAAGCCAATGAACGATGATCTGGATTCAGCGTATCATTCACTTCTTCGTGAAGCTGACGGACTTAAGGTGGATGTGAAGAAGATCAGTTTCGCAAGCCAGCGATCATCAACTATTCCGATGACCGGTGGTGGATTTTACCTGCAAGAAATATTCTTCAAATATGGGAAAAAGAAGGGTACATTTACAATAGGCACAGCGTATATAAATGATAGATG
>DATDEW010000216.1:0-5507 GCA_036522935.1 Kapaibacterium sp. (SeqCode) | reverse complement strand
CTGCTCCGGTAGCAGCAGCTCCAATTGCAGCTTCAGCAGCGCCAGCCCCAACAGCAACGGCTTCAGCTTCAGAGCAGGCGATCATTATGCCGAAGATGGGAGAATCCATCACCGAGGGGACAATACTCAAATGGCTCAAGAAAGCAGGAGATGCAGTGAAGAAGGACGAGCCGATCTTAGAAATTTCTACCGATAAGGTTGACACCGAAGTGCCGTCGCCCGTAGCAGGTACCATAACGCGTCTCATGGCAAATGAGAAAGATGTAGTCCCTGTAGGTGCGACAGTAGCATATATCTCGTCAAGTTCATCAGCGGCAGTTTCAACTCCAGCGCCTCAACCTGTAGCTGCCGCACCTGCAGCAGCAGCTCCTGTTGCAACGGCTCCAGTCGCAGCACCAGTTGCAGTAGCAACTCCGACAGCAACATATACCGGCAACAAGTTTTATTCGCCACTTGTCAAGTCCATTGCAAAGCAAGAGGGAATAGCATTAGGTGAACTTGACGCAGTAGCCGGCTCCGGTCTTGGCGGAAGGGTCAATAAGAACGACATGATGAAATATGTCGAGATGCGTCGCAGCGGAGCAGTAAAGCCAACGGTGGCGGCAACACCATCAGCAAAGCCGCAACAGACAGCTATCACATCAGGCATGACACTCGGCATCTCAGATATTCTTATCCCGATGGATAATATTCGAAAGAAGATCGCCGAGAACATGATAAAGTCTCAAGATACTTCAGCCCATGTCACATCGGTCAATGAAGTTGATGTTACTGAGATAGTAAAATTCAGAGAAAGATATAAGGAAGAATTTAAACGCCGCGAAGGAGCATCGCTGACGTATACACCGATCTTTATTGATGCAATGGTCAAAGCCATTAAGGATTTCCCATTCATCAACTCTTCGATACAAGGAACGGATGTCTTAGTCAAGAAGGATATCAACTTCGGTGTAGCTGTCAGCGTACCACCTGCACCGGATGCACAGCTTCCACCGGCACTAATAGTACCTGTCATACGAAGAGCTCAAGACTTGAATGTAGCGGGTATCGCAAGAGCAGTAGCTGACCTGGCCGGCAAAGCCCGAAGCAAGAAGTTGACCCTTGACGATATCACCGGCGGAACCTTCGCTCTAACGAACCCCGGAATGTTCGGCAACCTCTTTGGAACGCCGATCATCGCCCAGCCCAACGTCGCTATCATGACAACAGGAGCTGTGGTCAAAAGGGTAGTGGTCAAGACCGATGCTGATGGTAATGACTACATGGCCATCAGGTCAATGATGTATCTTGGCTTGTCGTATGACCACCGGATCATTGACGGTCAGTATGGTGTCCAGTTCACCGAGAGGGTCAAGCAGATACTCGAGGCTTTCGATCCGGCGCAATACGGGTACTAAAAAACGGAAATTTCGACGATTTGGCTGGAATTTCCATATATTTGTACTCATTTTATGAGAAATCTTGCGACTTTTGAGTCGTTTCTGTGTATTAATGTATAGTTGTGGTGATGCCGCTGTGTCTGCATCCCGAAATCAGGACAAATTTTGATATATTTAAAGATATGAAAAATCGTCTCGTATCCCTATTTACACTCTGTGTTATTCTCCTTTCCGGTGCATTCTTCATCGGCTGTGAAGACACGGCGACGCTTCCCGAGCCTTCGTTCTTTGGTCAGATCCGAGTTATGAACTTCTCAGTTTGTGCCGGAGTTTCGTCTTATGATGTATATCTCTACCCGGAAAATGCTGCTCCGGATACTATTGCAAAGGCATTAGGCTTAGCGTACGGTATTGCGACACCATATATTACCAACCTTGGGACAAACAAAGGAGCTGGTCAAAACTATACACTTGTTGTTCGTGGTGCAGGAGCTAAATCAGGTGACCTGATAAAGACAACTATTTTGATCAAGCCTAATGACAAATGGACATTTGTTGTTTTAAGTGAGGCTGGAGATGGTACTCCTGAGTACAAGCTTATTAACGACAACCCAACGTCTCCGGCAGTTGCTAATATGGCATATTTCCGTTTTATGAACACAATGCCTGGTTCTGATCCCGGAGATATTACTGTCCGTATTGATGATCCTATTAGTGGTACACCTCTTACTCTTAATCCTGTAGCGTACAAGAATATTTCAGACTATGAAGGAATTCAGACAGCCACTGACAAAACGGTGACTTTCTACGCAGTGAGAACAAGTGATAATGTAGTATTAGGTCGTTTAGCGGGTGTTTCACTTGAAGGTGGAAGCTATACAACGATGACATGGGGAGGAAATTGTCCTGAAAAATATCGCCCTCAAGAGGATGGGGTACTAATAAGAGATGACTCAAGCCGTATCCGTCTTTTCGGTGATTCAGGAGTTGGTAACGATGTAACGATACCTGTACCATCAACGATGCGTATTAACTATGTTAATGCACTTGTAAATCCAAACGTACCAGAAAGCGATCCACGCTTTACAGCGCTTCATTATCAGCATCTCGGTGTAGTTATTGATAATGATACACGTTATAACTTCCCAAGCATGACACCGTTCAGTGTCGGACCAGCACCGACAAAAACGGAGGTACTTCCAAACGGAAGTATTTATTATGAGAACAATCCGATCTCTTTCCCTCTTAATGATGCCGTCAATGTGAAGGGCTTCAAGATGGACCCTGCACAGCCGGATGTACGCGGTGTACTTCTCTTTGATTACCGTGCAGGTGTCAGAGCAGACATTAAGAGCGACATGCTCACGACATTCGTCGTACATGACTCAATTCGTTTTGTCAAGAAGCTTAGCGCAGATAAGCGTGATACATCGTATTTGGTGTCTGCTCTTGATTCAGCACGCGGGCAGTTCATCATCGCTGTACCAGATGTACCGGATGCAAACAATCCGACGATCGTACTAGCAAATGCACTTGCACCGGGATATAAATCTTCTGCTACGGTAACGAATGTAAAGTTCTATTTGAACGATGCACAAGAAACTACTACCGGAAACTGGAGTCCAAAGAAGTATCAGACCGTTAAGATGCCGACGCCACCGGGTACGTACACGGTAAAGGCAACTCTGAACACAACACCGGTAGAGGAATTTTCTACTACGTTCACTGCTGATGCAGGCGGAATATATGAGGTGCTTCTTGTAGGAGAACGCAATCATACAAACTCTAATTTTCAGCCGCGCTTTATCGTCCTTCGAGTTAATCCGAAGTAACTGCAGCATATACTTAATTTTAATAGACCGATGCCACTGGTATCGGTCTATTTTTATTTTGAAACCGTTAGCGCTGTATTATCTCACGATCTGTGAATTAACATTGACATAATAGTTTAGAAACCATCCCTTGTTCTTGGAGGCGTAAATTTGTAGAAGTTGGAAAATACCCATACTCTATAAACGACACTCTAATCAAAATGAAAAAGATATTATTACTCGTTTTCTTCAGTCTATTCTTTATCAC
This sequence comes from Kapaibacterium sp. (SeqCode), assembly GCA_036522935.1. Lineage (GTDB taxonomy): Bacteria > Bacteroidota > Ignavibacteria > Palsa-1295 > Palsa-1295 > DATDEW01. The sequence goes on along the minus strand of DATDEW010000216.1, from coordinate 2,049 downwards.
AGGGACAAGTTGGTCACAGACACCTGTTGTGGTCAAAGATAGCATTGCCGGAAACGTCACATGGACAGCAGATAAAACCTATCTTATACAGGGCTTTCTCTATGTCGTTGACGGCGCAACGTTAACCATTCAGCCCGGCACGCTCATCATGGGTGATAAAGCCTCAAAGGGTACACTTATCATCGAGCGCGGCGGCAAGATCATAGCGCAAGGCACAGCAACACGCCCTATCGTCTTTACCAGCCAACTCGACCCGGGTAATCGTCAGAATGGCGATTGGGGTGGTATTATTATTTGTGGTAAAGCTCCTATCAATCCCAATAATACACTTAATGGCGGTTCTTTCCCCGGCGGTGAGGCGCAGATAGAGGGTGGTCCGAGATCTAAGTACGGAGGAAGCGATCCGTTCGATTATAGCGGTGTGTTAAGCTATGTGCGAATTGAGTTCTCCGGTATTGCGCTTGCCCCGAATAATGAGACAAATAGTCTTACAATGGGTGGGGTTGGGTCGTATACCCAGATAGATCACGTACAATGTAGCTACGGAGGTGATGATGGGTTTGAGTGGTTCGGAGGAACGGTCAATGCAAAGTATCTTGTCGGATTTAAATCACTCGATGATGATTGGGACACCGACTTTGGTTGGTCAGGTAAGGCGCAATTTGCGGTAAGCTTACGCGATCCGAATATCGCAGACGTATCGGGCTCGAATGGTTTTGAATCAGATAACAATGCTACCGGACAATTTGTAGAGCCACGTACAAAACCGATACTATCTAATTTTACAGTTATTGGACCACAACCCGATACAAGTGCAGCATTCAACTCACTTTACAAAAATGGCACGCATATCCGCCGTAGTTCACAAGAGAACATTTTTAACTCTATTGTTATGGGCTGGCCAGGCGCACTATTGATGGATGGTACGGGCGTAACAAACGGAGCAACAAATGATACTGTACAGCTTCGAAATAATATTTATGCAGGACTTAGGGCTGGTAAAGACTTCACCACTAATACAGGCAACCCCTTTAACACATATCAATGGTTCGCTACAACTGCTTATCAGAACCGTGGTTACACACAGCCTGCTGAAGTAATGCTTCAAGACCCGTTCAATCAGACAGCTCCAAACTGGAGTCCGAAGTCTGGTTCACCTGCTATAAGCGGTGCAAGTTTTGCAAATCCAAAACTTACAGATCCATTCTTTACGACAACTAGTTACGTTGGTGCATTTGATCCAAGTGGTACTCGCTGGGATGCAGGTTGGGCAGAATATAATCCTGTAACTGCTGATTACTCTGCTCGTCCTCAAGGACTTGTTACAGAAGTTAACTTTGGAACGATCACTGTTGGTACAAGTAAAGATAGTGCAGTCGTAGTTATTCGCAACGCAGGATTTGGCTCACTTTCAGTAACTGCTGCGAACATAACAGGCGCACAGTTCTCACTCCAAGGGCTTACAGTGCCGTTCACACTTCTTGGCGGAGAATCGAAGACAGTAACGATCCGCTACACTCCGAACGATACAGCGTCACATAGCGGCAGCATTCAGTTCGTAACTTCAAATGGGAATACAACCCTCAGCTTAAAAGGTAAAGGTAAAATATCTGCCCCGGGCATGTCAACGGATTATAATGCTCTTGATTATGCGCTCGTACCTGTTGGTCAGAGTGTGACATACAATGTTGTCATTACCAATACTGGGAATGCAACGCTTAACCTTTCAAACTTCCGTATCACGGGTATAGATGCAGGTAGCTTCTCAATTATAGCAGGTGGCGCTGATGGCACATTAGCTCCGGCTGCAAAGCGCACCGTATCTATACGTTTTGCTCCTCCGGCGATCGGTGATCGTACGGCGTCATTCCTTTTCGATCATAATGCTGCCGGTTCACCAAAGTCAATTTCTCTCAAAGGTAAAGGTATAGCAGTTCCGAATGCAGACGTCCTTCAGGATAGTATATCGGGCAATATTACACTTACAAATGATCGTATTTGGCTGCTTCGCGGATTTGTCTATGTTGTTAATGGTGCAACACTCAATAT
>DATDEW010000215.1:0-4263 GCA_036522935.1 Kapaibacterium sp. (SeqCode) | reverse complement strand
TGATCCCGTGCTCCGCGAGAAGACGCAACAAATGTCGGTAAATATTGCTTGAACGTACCGGAAGTAGCAAGGAGTGTAAATGTCGTGCTTGTTACCTGACGCCAATGACAATATTTCCCTACAAAGATAAGCGAGTACCGCATATATTTACGCAGATATCTGTCAGGGTAATCGGGAGGATGAATAACAAGTGGTTTTGTACTCAGACGATTCGCACCTCTTCGCAATCTGAACTTCGGCCGTTGTAAAATATATTTATCTCTGTTTGTGACGAGATCGGTGATCCACAGGAATGCATCCGGATGGTGTAAATAATCATCCTCACACATATAAGACCAAACATCATCACTCTCTCCAGAGGCAAGTTCTATCGACCGCAGAATTGACTTATCATTCCCCAGCTCTTCATTATATATTGTAACCGGAAACTGCCGAAAGAACTTCAGCATCTCATCGGAAAGTCTATCTCCGAGTATCGTTATTTTATGGTCGTAGTTTGCAAGACTTTTATACAGACTCATGAAGCACACCTTGATGAGCGTGCGTTTATCAAGGTGAAAGGGACGTGGAGCGTTATGAAGTGAATGAACGATATCGCATGTCCGGAATATAATATGGTATGTTGGTTTGGTCATTCTCTTTATTAACTATAGAGCACATCAAGGAGTTTTGCGCTCATATATTCCGGTCTCAAGTGTGCAAAACGCTCTAATGGTATTGTACTAACTTCCCGATAAAACTCTTGGTCGTTGGTAAGTCGCAATGTAAGTGCAAGTGCCTTCTCAAGTTCAAATGGTGTTTCCAGAAGTAATAGAGGAAAGAAATCCTCCTGATGTCCTGTCGATCGTGTAGAAATAATTGGTATCCCCAGAGCAGCAGCATCTAACACATTTCGTCCCCATGTGTAACGCTCATCAAAATTCAGCCAAAGCATAGCACTGCCTTCATTTCGGAAGTGCTCCTCCAAAGAACTCTCTCTGCGGATAGAAAGCATTGGTTCATTATAAAGCCTTTTTGCTTTATCCATAAAATATTTTGGATCGACCGTTCGATACTTCTTCAGATTAGGTAGAAGCGTTTTTACTTTCCGTGTTAATCTTCTTTCAATACCATAGTAAGGTATCTTTGCCTGACGAGCGACAAAGACCTCACTCCATCGATTTAATAGAAACGGTGAAAGGTATATCTCTTTGAGGCGTTTATCTATTGGAGTGGAAAGCTTTCGTATTGTTTCAGCCGGAAACGGAATACCGATATATTCAACCCGCGTTGTTGTCATTGCCCGAAACAGATCGGTCGTGTACTTATTAATAGATATTACCAGGTCACTAACATCAAATATCTTTGGAACTCCGGGAATCGGTCTTAGGTAATCTGTCCCTGATCCTTCAATAAGCGATACCCATTTTGTCTCGTGCCCGCGAGATTCTGCGAGCGTTATTAAGTGCGGGATAAATGTGAGATTCGTGTTGCCAATAACAATATCATACTTCGAGACTATAGCAGGTGTTGCATCCATTCCGCAGAGATAATCACCTCCAAAGGCATACACCCATGATTCTATACCTGTCATTGTAGCTGCTTCATGAGGACGGTCAGAGGCTTTCCAAGGCAGCTTATTTCCTCCAAGTACAAGAACGCGGGGATGGGGTTTGGTATGCGATAATGTCATATATCACAAAAATACGCATGTATACATTAATTTAACCTTCTGAACGACTTTTTTGTTAAAACCACCCATGTCACAAAAGAAGAACATTGTAGGTATTATCCTCGCCGGCGGAACCGGTTCTCGGCTCTACCCATGTACCAAAGTCACGAATAAGCATCTCCTACCTATTGGCGAGATGCCGATGATATTCTATCCGTTAAAAAAACTTGTTGGTGCAGGTGTAACTGATATCCTCATCGTCACAGGCACCGAGCATGTCGGGGATTTTATATCTCTTCTTGGCTCGGGTAAAGACTTTGGATGTAAACTTACCTATCGTGTTCAGGATGAAGCCGGTGGTATCGCAGAGGCACTTTCGCTTGCAGAGCGTTTTGCACAGAATGAACCGATGTGTGTCATACTCGGTGATAATATCTTTGAAGACTCGATCTCGGATATTGTTGATTCGTTCTTAGAGAATACCAGTAAGGCACATTTAGTATTAAAAGAGGTAGCTGACCCCGAGCGTTTTGGTGTAGCTGATGTGAAAGACGGCTCGATCACAAACATTGTTGAAAAACCGAAAACGCCAACTTCTAATCTTGCAGTAACGGGCATCTACTGCTACCCTGCTGATGTATTTAACATCGTCAAAGTTCTCAAGCCATCTCAACGCAATGAACTTGAGATCACTGACGTAAATAATGCATATCTCAAGGAGGATCGTCTCGGCTATTCTACATTCAAGGGATACTGGAGCGATGCAGGTACTTTTCCTTCTCTTGATAAGGCAAATGAGCTTGTTCGTACAACACCACCACAATTTTAAGTAACGCTGTGAATCTTTTTGTTACCGGCGGAGCCGGATTTATCGGGACGAACTTCGTGCGTATGGCGCTCGAGAGTGGCCACCGCGTCCTTAATTATGACGCGCTTACCTATGCAGGTCGCCGTGATAATCTTATAGAGTTTGAAGGTGCAGCAGGATATCATTTTGTACATGCGGATATTTGCGACAGTGCATACCTTAATAGGGAAATGAGTCACGGATTTGATGGCAAACCGTTCGATGCGATCATCAATATTGCTGCAGAAAGTCACGTTGACCGCTCACTAAATTTTGCAACGTCATTTAGTAAGACCAATTGTGTTGGTGTAACTTCTCTTCTTGAGACAGCTCTCAAGAACAAGGTCAATACATTTATTCAGGTATCTACTGATGAAGTATATGGTTCGCTCGGAGAGAGTGGTTCATTTACACTGGAATCTCCTCTGCGTCCATCGAGTCCGTATTCTGCATCAAAAGCAGCCGGCGATCTTGTGGCGCTTTCATTTGCCCATAGTTTCGGAGTAGATGTCAGGATCACCAGATGTACAAATAACTACGGACCGTACCAGTATCCGGAAAAGTTTATTCCAACGATCATTACTCATGCCCTTGCAGGCAAAGAGATACCTGTATTCGCTCAAGGATTAAATGTCAGAGACTGGATATTTGTAGATGATCATTGCTCAGCAATTCTTTCTGTACTTGAAAAAGGCAAAACAGGCGGCATCTATCATTTCGGTGGCTCTACGGAATTGACCAATATCGAACTCCTCCATGTTATTCTCGGGATACTTGCCGAAAAGACCGGTAAAGAAAAAGAAGAGTACACGAAGCTGATCAAGTTCGTTACTGATAGACCCGGGCATGACCTCCGCTATTCGCTTGATTGGTCAGATTCTAAAAAAGAGCTTGGCTGGCAACCACAAACCAAATTTCAAGACGGGATCCGGAAAACAGTCGGTTGGTACCTTGATAACAAAAAGTGGTGGCAGCACCTACAAATTTCCAGGTAAATGAATATTATAATTATCGGCAACGGGCAGATCGGTTCTGCACTCAATACAGCTCTAACCGAGCATAACATCCTCCATTGGAAAAAGGATATTGCTGAACTGACCGAAGCAGAGATCATCGCTCATAAGACGGAAGCTGTTATCTGTGCCGCAGGCAGGACTGACCTTGGTTGGTGTGAGGCAAATCCGAGAGAGGCATTCCGCTCAAACATTGAAGCACCCGTTGAGCTGTATCAAACGATCCACGCACTCAATAAAGAGCTGGTTGAGCCGATACGATACTTACATTTTTCAAGCGGATGTGTTTGGGATGGTCCATACAATGACAACGGCGAGCCATTCACTCCTGACTCCCCTCCTACCCCTGCCGCACTCTACTCATGGACAAAAGCAGCGTGTGATGAACTGCTTCTTCGTGAAGATAGGAACAACGTTGCTATACTTCGACCAAGACAGGTCTATAGTCCACAAAACTCCCCTCGCAATACGCTCATCAAGTTATTAAAGTATCCTCAACTTGTTGCGACCGACCAGTCGCTTTCAAGTATTGACATTATTATTAAGACTGTGCGCTACCTTCTTACTGCAGGACTTAATTGGAGTGGCATCTGGAACATCTATGATAAAGGTATTACTACTCCGTTTGCGATCGGGGCTATGATGGCTGAACTCGGGATGCGCGAAGTACCGACTGCACTTGAAAAGTCAGAGCTTGATGCTTTTCATAAGCCGCGCAGAGTTGATACTGTCCTCTACGATGAACGCTTCGA
>DATDEW010000214.1:0-4514 GCA_036522935.1 Kapaibacterium sp. (SeqCode) | reverse complement strand
AGTCTATCGTGATGAGTTAGAGCGTCTCAACGGATATGCAGTTGAGTCCCGCTATCCGGGAATGGAAAACACCAAGGAAGAAGCCCTCCGAGCCTTGAAGTTTGCAACCGAGATAAAAGAAGTGGTTCTCAAAGAGCTGGAGTGAGGCGAGACTAACTACTTCTTATACTTCCCCGGATAGAGCAGTTCTAATCGTTCGCGGATCTGTTTTTCTCTGCCGTAGTTTGTGGGGTTGTAGTAGACTTTGTCTTCGAGTCCTTCGGGCAGGCAGTTCTGGTCGGCATGTGCGCCTTCCTCGGAGTGCGCGTACTTATATCCTTTCCCATAGCCGAGATCTTTCATGAGCTTTGTCGGCGCGTTGCGCAAGTGCAGCGGGACTTCGAGGTTGGGGTTCGCCTGCACGTCAGCCATTGCTGCGCCGATGGCGGTGGTGGCGGCGTTGGATTTCGGGGCTGATGCGAGATACGCGGCAGTCTGCGAAAAGATAAGCTGGCTCTCCGGCCAACCTACAGCGCGGATAGCATTCCAGCAGCTTGTTGCAAGCATGAGAGCGGCGGGGTCGGCATTGCCGATATCTTCTGATGCAAGGATGACCATCCTTCGCGCGATGAACTCGGGGTCTTCGCCCGCTTCGATCATTCGCGCAAGCCAGTAGATGGATGCGTTGGGATCGGAGTTGCGCATGCTCTTGATGAACGCGCTGATGATATCGTAGTGCATCTCGCCGCCTTTATCATAGCGCGATGCCTTGCGTCCGAATGCAGACTCGACGATCTCCTGCGTGATATGAGCAACATTCTCTTTCGTTGCGAGCGAGATAGCAAGTTCGAGACCTGAAAGAAGTTTACGCGCATCTCCGCCGGAGAGTGCAAGCATTGCGCGGCGGGCTTCGTCATCGAAAGTTACCTGAAGTTCGCGAAGTTCTTCATCTTCTTTTATTGCACGCTCGATAAGTCCCCAAAGGTCATCTTCGGAAAGAGATTCGAGCACATACACACGAGCACGCGAGAGCAGCGGTGAGATGACTTCGAAGGACGGGTTCTCTGTAGTCGCGCCGATGAGCGTGACGATGCCGACCTCGACTGCGCCGAGGAGTGCATCCTGCTGCGACTTCGAGAAGCGGTGAATTTCGTCGATGAAGAGAACTGTGCGTTTGGTCGAGCGGGAGTTTGCTTTGCGCGCATCGTCGATGACTTCGCGAAGTTCTTTCACACCGCTCGATATTGCCGAGAGAGAAAAGAACGGCGCACCGACGGTTTCGCTCATCGCTTTTGCAAGTGTCGTCTTGCCTGTGCCGGGCGGTCCCCAAAGCACCATCGAATGTAAGTTGCCTGAGGCAACCATTTGCTCGAGCGGTTTTCCTTTGGCGATCAAGTGCTGCTGCCCTACTACTTCATAAATAGTTTTCGGTCGCATACGTTCGGCAAGCGGCGCGAAACGCGTGCGCGGCTCGACTCCAAAAAAACTCTCATCAGTATCTTTTATCTTCGCCATAGGTGCTTGTCGTATGTAGAAGGAAAATACGAAGAAGTAGGTTCGAGGGTCGTGATTCGTGAGTCGTGTTTCGTGTTTCGTCAAAATTCATCGTTCATCATTCATCGTTCATCATTTCCCCGCGTCCCTGTGGGGATTCGTGGGAATAAATCTCAACTATTTTTGACTTGGGGCTTGCATTTTGCCAAATTATTTTGTATAATGGTAGTATCATATACGAAGGGGGAATGACGTATGGATACTGTTGCTACGATCACAGAAGAAAAGATACTTATTTCAAAGCCCGCACTCTCGGGTGATGATGCACGTAATCTTCCGTTTCCGATCAGTATAAAACCCGAGCCGGAGCCTATACCGAAGCGAGCATTGCATGAGAAGCCGCTGATGCCGATATCGGATTCCGATCTTCGCGGACGCATAAGCTGGACACATCAGCAATCGCCGCATTTTGTGCTCTCGTATGACGGCTCGTCATTCGAGCAGCGTGAGGCGGATGTTATCCTGATGCAATTGGAGACGATCTATCACGACATCTTTAATCTCACGCATGAAAGTTTTTCTGATAAGCTGAATGTGTACGCTATCGATCTGCATACCCCCATGCTGCTCGGTCGTACGTCGCGGACACATTTTAATGTATCTGAGAGGAATCTCTATCTCGTGCGTACGCACCATGACACGATAGAATCCGAGCTCATCACAGCGATGACGCATGCGATGCGAAACCGCCGCTACCTTGAGCATTACGGCATCACACGCGGATGGGCGATGCTTGAAGATGCGTTCAGTGTCTTCCTTGCCGAACGTCTGCGTAATGATAAAAAGACCTTTCCGTTCTATGGCGCTGATCCGGAGATCATCGCTCATTACTTAAAAGAGCATTTACCGATCCGTTTGCTTTCGCATATGTGGGTATCACGGCAGTTCGCAAATGCTATCGAGCGCTTCGCTATCGCAGGTGCATTTGTTATCTATCTTGGTGATGTGCTTGGTAATGATAAGGTAGCACAGTTCTCGCGGCATGATAAAGAGGTAACGCATAATACTTTCCATCTCTACTTTAACGACTCGCTCGAGCATCTTGAAGCGCGATGGATAGAACAGTTACCGAAAGCAATGCATGCCTATACCGAAGATGAACGCCAGGAGATGATACATTGCTGGATGCGCTCGGTGCAGGGAAAATTTCAGGAGGTCACATTTCTGAATATCGGTTGAGGATGGTCTCGACGACATTCGTTGTCGAGCGTCCTTCGACCAGATCAAGTGTCAGGACCTTACCGCCGTTTGCCTCAACTACTTCGCGACCGACGATATTTTCAACCAGATAGTCAGCGCCTTTAATAAGTACATCAGGAATGATGAACGAGATGAGTTCGAGCGGTGTATCTTCGTCAAAAATAACTACGGCATCGGTTGACTTCAGCGATGTGAGCATAAACGCACGGTCAGCTTCAGCTACGATAGGACGCTTTTCCCCTTTTATTCTGCGGACTGATGCGTCGGAATTCAAACCGATTATGAGCGCGTCACCAAGATTCCGTGCACCGAGAAGGTATGTCGCATGGCCTGTATGGAGAATATCGAACACCCCATTGGTGAAGACGAGCGACTTGCCTGAGTCCTTCATCTGCTTACGCCACAGGGTAAGTTTGTCGCGAGATGAAGAGTCACGAAGATCGAATATGGGTGCTGTTGTTAACATTTGTTCTGCAAAGATACGAAGACGTTCACAGACGAACCACGATTCACGAAACACGAATCACGACCGCAGGTGAACGAAATCGACATAAAAATGGTACTCTTATCCGATGAAAGAAGAACGACGAGATAATGAGCTTTTTGGGTTGACACTTCCGGAGATCGGGGACGAACTCTCGCGCACATTTAGCGACCTGCCGCGCTACAGAGCCAAACAAGTGTACACGCATCTTTATAACGGAAGAACCAGAAGCTTCGAGGATATAAAGCAGCTTCCATTGCCTGTCCGCACTGCTCTTGGTGAAAAATATCACTACCCCTCGCTCAAACTCGTCAAAGAAACAAAGAGCATTGACGGCACGCAGAAATTTCTCTTTGGCCTCGAAGACGGACGCGAGATAGAATCCGTCCTTATACCGAGTGAGATGCGCGATGCCGAAGGCGACTCCCGCCGCAAGACGCTCTGCCTCTCGACGCAGGTCGGCTGCCCACTCGATTGTAAGTTCTGCGCTACTGCTTCGCTCAAGCTCAAACGCAACCTCACCACTGCCGAAATACTAATGCAGTATTTTGAAGTTGAGCGTATCACCGGTGAGAAGATAACGAACGTCGTCTATATGGGTATGGGCGAACCGATGCTCAACCTTGAGAACGTTATACGCTCTGTCCGAATCTTTACTGACCCCGAACTTGAGCTGCTCGGAAAGAAACGCATCACTGTCTCGACAAGCGGCTTGCCCGATGAGATACGGAAGTTCACCGATGCAGGGCTTGGCGTCAAACTTGCTTTGAGCTTGCATGCCACGACCGATGACCTTCGCACAAAGCTTATGCCGATCAATAAGCGTCATCCGATAAGTGAAGTCATAAGTGCAATGGAGTATTTTTATCAGAAGACGCATGTACCTGTAACCTACGAGTATATACTCTTTGAAGGACTCAATGACTCCGAAGCGGATGTAAAGCGAATTGCACGCATCACACGCCGATGCCCGAGCAAAGTGAATGTTATTCCGTTTCATAAGATAGATTTTACACATCCTGAAGGAATATCGGCCGAACTTCACCCGACAGCAAAAAAGAAATTTGATTCATTTATTAAGCTTCTTCAAGAGCATGAAGTCAGAGTGATGGTGCGCTCAAGTTCGGGTGAGGACATCGAAGCGGCTTGCGGACAGTTGGCATTATCAAATGAGATACATCAGGTCGCCCTTCCGTGATAAGCCCCGCGACGATAGATGAACTCTCACACTTCCTTACCTCACGGAAGAACGAGCCGCTCCATATCACTTCCGGCACAATAGAGAAAAGCCAAGTAG
>DATDEW010000213.1:0-4977 GCA_036522935.1 Kapaibacterium sp. (SeqCode) | reverse complement strand
CTGAACTGTGTCGCAAATATCAATGAGCAGCACGTCGCCGCATCGGAATGGATAGAAAAGAATCTGAAGGACGATGATGTAATTGCCGCTCAGGATGTCGGAGCGATAGGGTACTTTACAAAGAAGAACGTTATTGACCTTGTCGGGCTGATTTCCCCTGATATGTACTCAGTGCAGAATGATCAGAAAGAAGTTTGGAAGAAAGCAAGAGCAGAAGGCGCGAATCTATTCTTTATTTACACCAGACTCAATCCGTCGTTTTACGAGTATACAAAAGATTCGCTTGAGTTAGTGGGAGAATGGAGAGTATCGCCGCCTCTGATAGCAAGCGCCGACACTGTCTTCAGTTGTTTTAGAATGAAGGGAGAAGCCAATGCCTCTCGCTAAGAAACAGGTGAAGATGTTGACAGGAGCCGGACTTGTGATAGCAACTCTGGCGCTTCGCCTGCCATTTATGGCAAAGTCGCTCTTCGAGTTTGACTCGGTTGCATATGCAGTTGCTACGTTTCGTTTTAGTCTCGAGCAAGTTACGCCGCACATGCCGGGATATATCTTGCATGTGTTGCTCGGTAGATTCTTTCTGTTATTTACTTCAGACCACAATCAAGCATTTGTACTATTAAGTGTTGCTCTTTCTGTTGCATCAGTGCTGCTGATCTGGCGAGCAGGGGCATGGCTCCGCGGTGAGCGGCTTGGTGTGATTGCTGCATGCCTCTGGATCACAACGCCGCTCTTTTGGTTCTACGGTGAAGTTGCCACTGTCTATATCCATGAGGCATTTTTTGCATCGTTGCTTCTTTATCTCGGAATACGACGGCTTCGTGAGAGTAAGAACGAAAAATTACTCTATTATATAGTAGCGACACTCTCTCTCGCCGCTGCAGCACGACAATCATCATTCTTGTTATTTCTACCAGCAGTTATTTATTTATTCAGAGCTACATGCTGGAGCTGGCGGACACTCATAACGGCAGGAGTCCTATTCCTTGCGGTGACAGCCACATGGGTAGCTATACTTCTATCGGAGAGTGGTGGCATTGACGCATATATGCAAATGCTCGGCGGAGAGAGTATTTACCGCTCGCAATCGATTCTTTTTGGTAATGCACTTGGGGAGCATCTTGCTGTGATAGGAAAGGTTGGGTTATATCTTGTTGTTGCATGTATTCCGTTTTTACTGATATTTCTTGTTTCTTTTATCCGATTCCGCACCGATCTTGTACAACTTTGTAAAGAAAGTATCCGTAAGAGGTCATTCGTTCTTACAATGCTAGTTGCATTGCCTGCACTTCTATTCTATGTTGCCGTCTATTTCATGAAGGCTGGATATCTGTTGAATATCTTACCTTCGGTTTGTCTGATTGCAGCAGTTATTGTAGATCAGACGGCAATATGGTTCGCCCGTGAAAAGAAGTCGAAGTCGCAGTATAAAATACTCTTTACCGGAAAGCTTATTGTAAAGAACTCTATCGTTCTTGTAGGCTGCATATCACTACTAAATTGTATCTGGTTCTTCGCTCCACTACCGGGCAAAGATGAAGCAATCAGTAGCGATCTATACAGCCGGGAATCCATCGTAGGCAGTTCTGATGTAAAGTATGCTGTCGGTAAAAGCGGATTTGATTATCTCCTTAATAAATGTTTCGCCTATACTTCATTACAAGGTATAGAAACAGCTGATAGAATTAATACACTCGCAATTCAAACTATCGAAAAAGAAAAAAAGAATGGAAGTGTTGTGATCCTAGATAGTTGGTGGGTACGGTTCTCCTACTACTACATGCCCGATGTTCTTTCGTACAATATCCGTTCATTAGGTGGTGATACATTAACGGGTATCTACAAGCAGTCAAAGTATTTCTTAACCCGCAATGTTTCTAGAAATGAGTTGTTGCCTCGGGACCGATCGGTCCTTATCTTTATCCGACCGGATCATCCTGACTTCCCGGAGCTATCACGTCAGGTCCAACTTGTACCTCTTTTACAGAAGTCATCACTTGGGATATATAAGGTCGCAGATAGCGCCTTCACACTCACTTGGAAGAACTATCGGTTTAGTAACGACTAAACTTTGTCGTATCAATACTCTCAATTGGGATAAACTTGCTTTGGGCAGGGTCTAGCCTTCCGTATTTATTAACATACGGATCATATACCTCGAACGTACCATCTCTATCATAGTCATTGATATTTGGTGAGATGACCTGAAAGTGACCTAGTGTGTCGCTAGGAGTGATAAAGACAAGTTCGCCCCAACCGTTAGGCATGCCATGTTCAGTGTTTGGGATGAGAAATGCCTGTGTTGATGAGTCGGTAGAAATGACAAGTGATCTGATTTCGGAATAGTATCTGCCTTTTATTGTGAAATGAGTTGTGTCCAAACTTCCCTCAAGCCATGCACGAACATTCGTGACGCCACTCTGCATGTTTTGGTACATGTGTCGCTCTATATCAACGGGGGAATCACTCAACTGATGAACAACGAGGAAACGTTTCTTGCCGGCATTATCACGGAGTTCTATTTTTTGGGTAAGGTTGAGCGAGGGTTCGAATCGCCATGAGAGCTCCCTCATTATCAAGAGGGAGCCAACAATGCAAACTATAAGGATCGTAACAGCGGTCGAGACCTTTACCTGCATACTTTACTCGCCTCGCGGTGCAGATGCTTCTCTCGGGCGTTGACGATTGTTCTGCGGTCTGCGTCCGCGGTTGTTGCGGTCGCCGCCTTCGCGTCTCTCGCCACCACCTTCACGACGCTCGCCTTCGAACTCACGTCGTTCGCCACCATTGTTGCGGCGATCACCACCACCGTTTGGTCTGCCACCACCGCCGCCTCTGCGCTGCTGATTGTTTCGTGGGCGGTTGTTCGAGCGAGAATCGTCTCTCTCTCGTGGCTGCGGCTCACTCGGCTGTTGTTTGGCTGCTTGTGCCGCGATATCCTGATCGTCGATCTCTTTCTTGCCCATATAGTCAGCAGTAAGGTCTCTGCCGTCTTGGGTCATAAATCTAAACTCATCAGCTCTCATTTCATCATCTTGCGCACCAAGACGAACCTTCACATGATACTTACGTCCAAGCTTACGAAGAGGCGAGAAGAAGCCTTCGCCAAGTCGGGCGGCAACGTTCGGATGGACATTGAGCGTAAGTTTTTCTTTTCCGCCCTCTTGCTGATAACGCTCCAACCAACGCTCGATCTGATTGTCGACAGTTGATTGATTCACGATCTTACCTGTTCCGCCACATGCAGGGCAGGCATCAGAAAGTGTATCAGTGATCGATTGACGGATACGCTGACGCGTTATCTGCATCAAACCAAAATCCGTAAGGCCGAGAATAGATGACTTCGCTCTGTCGCGTCGCATCTCTTTTTTCATCTCGTCATAGACCTTCTTCTTGTTACGGTCGTCGACCATATCAATAAAGTCAATGACAATGATGCCGCCAATATCACGTAAACGCAGTTGTCTCGCTGTTTCACGGGCAGCTTCAAGATTCGTTTTGAGTGAATTTAGTTCTTGCTCACGGCGTGCTGCATAGCGACCGGAATTCACATCAATGACGACCATTGCTTCTGTCTTCTCAATAAAAAGATACCCTCCCGATGGGAGTGGTACTTTTCGGGACATTGTCATCTCTATCTCTTCTTCGACTCCTTTTACATCAAAGAGCGGACGAGCATCTTTATAGAGTTCTACCGTGCCTGCAAGGTTCGGTGATGCCCACTGGACGTAGTCTAGGACTTCTCTGTACATCTTCTTGTCATCGCTGATGATCTTTGTTACGTCGTAGGTAAAAAGATCGCGAAGAACACTTGATGTGATGTTCGTATCCTGGAAGACAAGCTGCGGAGCAGGAGCCTCTTTCATCTTGCGCTGAATATCTTCCCATTGCTGCAACAGTTTTTCGATATCAGCACGTAAAGCAGACTCTTCTTTATTTTCAGCAACAGTACGAACAATTACGCCGATCTCGCGTGGCTTCAGTGAGCGGATGATCCGGCGCAAACGGCGACGTTCACGTACCGAGTAGACCTTTTTGCTGATACCTATACCCGGTTCAAAAGGCACGAGTACGACAAAACGACCCGGAAGTGAGATGCGGCTTGTTACGCGGACACCTTTGTTTGCAAATGCTTCACGAGTTACCTGAACGAGAATATCCTGATTCGGCTGAAGATTGATATTCGAGACTTCAAGAGTGGAAAACGCCTTTCTCGGCGCAGATGGTTGTGGGCGAGGTTTACGCTCCGGCTGTGGCTGCCCGCGAAGGACAAGCCCGCCTCCGACACCATTATCATCATCATCGTTGTCAAAGTCAAGATCTTCTTCTTCGTCATCATCATCTCGGAGCTCGGCATCAGCTAAGTAAGCCATTGAGCCGTCAAAGGAATCCCCCACATCAGAGAAGTGAAGGAAGGCATCCTGTCCAAGTCCGACATTGATAAAGGCTGCGTTCATACCCGGGATGACCTTTGCGACCTTACCTAAGAATATTTCTCCGACGTGACGAACAGTGTCTTGGTTCTCGACGAACAGCTCGACGAGTCGTCCGTTCTCTGTGATGGCAATGCGCACCTCATTCTCTTTGCGCGAGCCGATCATTATTTCTTTTCTAAGTTGTAACATTGCATTCTATGCGATGCACTCTATCCGACAGCTAAAATGTGCCGTGAGTTATGTACTAGATACCTGCAATGGAATTCGAAAGCGAGCTTTATACTCGAATGCGTTGTGGATGTGGGTGAGTCAGATGCCGAGCGTACAAGAATGGGTTGTGGTCACGAGACCTAACTTTCTGAAATAGTACATGCCGGGTGGTAGCCGTGAACATCCAGAGCGCATCGATACACTTATTCGTAAGTGAGGAGCGTAAAGGTGTTACTGATATAGGATAGATCGGTGGTTCAGTAAGAGGCGTCGGATTACGAAGCGATTTGGTCTCGCCGGTCAATAGCTTACATCTGCGTCCGAGGACGCC
>DATDEW010000212.1:0-2310 GCA_036522935.1 Kapaibacterium sp. (SeqCode) | reverse complement strand
AAGGCCGGATTTCATACCGGCAATCATAATTCACAGACAGGTACAGGTGCGGTAGTTGTTCTTGGCGCTACGGAGCTTGATCTCTCAAAGCCTCTTCTGTTTTCAATTGCATATGTAGCTAAGTCGCGTCTTAATGATTCGGCTAATAGTGACTACATAGGGCATATGGAGGTAGATACTGCGAGGTTGGAGTTAAGTATTGAAAGCGGCATCGATGAGGTTATTGTTTCTGACGGTTGGGTCAAATACGTAAAAGTACCGCCGCCCGAGCCTGAAAAAAGAAAAAGCATCACGCTTTCTTCTGATTCAGTTGTGATGGCAAGTGATTCTTCCGTATGGCTTTCTCTTCGAACGTCACAGATTGACAGTGCCCGCGTAAAGCGCACTGTGTTTTCCTTCTCTGTTGATACTTCAGTCGTTGTCTTTGACACCGCTATCGTAGGTTCTGCATTTAATAGTGCAGCCTCGTTAACCATTGAGAATAAGATTACAAAAGTAAACTTATTTGTCAATAGTACTGATGATGCGAAGGCGCTTGCCGGAAATGGCGAGTTTCTGAAGCTGAAGTTCACCGCTCGTAAGCGAGAAGATACAGTAAGCACGCATCTATTCGATTCTGCTTTTTTTGCGCTTAATACTGACAATCTTCTTGACACTGTTCGCTACGAACTTGAAAAGATAACAGTCTACGGCATTAAAACGCCGGTCGAGACAGTTGAGGAAGAAGAGATCGAGATTGATAGTCATGTCAGTCTTGTCCCAAATCCCGCTGATGAGTCTGTTTTGATCTCGTCAGAGGTGCAAGGTGAGCTTATAGAGATATACTCTCTCCTTGGCGAGAAAGTGTACTCTTCGCTTCTGAACGAACGTATTTATTTAGATACGAAAGTATTTCCATCCGGTTGGTACCAAGTGCAGGTGCAACGTGGTGGAAAGCAAAAAATGACGCGATTACTCATTCAACATTGACCATTTTATTCACTTTTTTCGCGAAAAGTGTAACAAACAAACAAAAGTTTACTTAGTGGTACTAAACGACCTATGGAACTTCAAAATATAAACCGTAAGGAGAAGACGATGTCTAAACTCTACAGCTATTTGGTCATGGGATTTGTTGCCCTCGTCATGATGATGGGAGCAAGTAAGTCGTATGCCCAGGGGCTATTTAACTATACCCCGTATCCGTTCATCTCTATTAACCAAGAGGACTATTATGGTGCTACAGATCCAAAATATCTGACACCGGATGCTCTTCCTGGTGGAGAGAGAATATTCCTCGTTCCTGTCTTCGTCTATAATGGCGTTGATGTGGCGAGGAATCCTAACACTCAAAATGGTCTTCCGAAGACAGATGCACAGCGAATCTTTGGTATCGACGGTCAATACCTCGAGCCGATTCGTAGCTTCGAGTTCCAGGTGACGTATGCTAATCAGGCGATCGTCCTTGATGAGTCATCAGAGCGCGGCTCACCGATCGTAACCGTTGGTCCGACGTACTTGAATGCAGAGGAGAACAGCAAAGCAAGTTCTTTCTACATTCAGTATACAGAGCAATCTGCTAATGATATCTCTAATCCTTTCCTACGTCGTGTACGTGTACATGGAGCAAGCGAAATTCCGCTTCCTCTTTCTGACAGAACAAAGGATTCTATTGATATCCTTTGCTACTTACGCTTCCGCGTTATCCCAAACTGGGTAGTAAATGCAACCATCCTGCAGCTTGATAGCGCAAAGTTTGCTGATCACGTTGGTGATCCGCAATACGATGTTATCAACTACAAGCGTGGTAACCTTGCTGGTCATACCCAGGAATTCCGCGGACGTCTTCGCACGGAAATTACAGCGCAGCCTGCTTTCGAGCTTCGCCCAATTTCTGCGGTAACAACTACGGATAATAAAAACTTTACACTTGTCCAGACGCTGATCTCTGATCCTGCTGTGCCGAATGCCTCTGTGCCGTTCGCACAGTTGCAAATACGTGATGCAATCGGTAATACTCGTCTAACAAATATCAATATTTGTTCTGACCAGCAATGGTTGACAGTATCGCAGACAGCTGGTGGCGGTCAACAGTGTATCTTCATTCAGAGAATTGACTATACACAGTCAAGCGGATCAGAAGAGAAGAATCTCTTTATCTTTGCTAATCCTGCAGGACTTCTTCCGGGTGTATACTACGGTTATGTTACCTTAACAAGTGAGGGTGCATCAAACTCTCCGGCACGTATTCTCGTGAAGTTCATCGTTCGTTCAAGCCCGGATGAGCCGGCAGCTGGCGGTGGCACGGGTGTTCGTGTAACGATCACAAAC
>DATDEW010000211.1:0-11183 GCA_036522935.1 Kapaibacterium sp. (SeqCode) | reverse complement strand
TGGCAACAGCCTGTTCAGAAGTTAACATAACTTTTCTCCTTTAATAAATTAAGTATTAATCCTTTGAAAAGGTTCTCCCTTCCGCTATCCCTATCTCCTCCGGAGCCTGTCCTGAAGTACTGATGGATCAACCCGTACAACTCATAAACGAGCTTATCTATCTCGCCACCAGAGAAACTCGCATTTGCGCTCGAATTCCCTACCCCATTCCCCATCCCAAATTTTTAACTTTTGACTTTTGACTTTCCCCATCCCCCATTCCTCATTGAACATTCATAATTCCTAATTCATAATTCTCTTCCTTGCCCCCTCTCCTTTTCAAGGAGAGGGCTGGGGTGTGGTTATAAATAAAATTGGCGTCAGCCAAACAAAATTGGATCAACTCCGAGGCAAAGAAAATATTGTATTGTTTAATTTAATAACCATCCTCTGTATCTCCTTCCTTGAAAAGGAAGGAGAGGGTCTTTCTCTTATCCCCCTTCCTTTTTAAGGAAGGGGCTAGGGGAAGGTTATTAAATAAATTGGCGACAGCCTTACAATATTAGATCATTCCAATCCTAACTTCTCTATCTCCCCCACCACCTTCACTGTCTCGACGCTTACAGTGATTACTTTGCGAAGGAGCTTGATGATGTAGTCGGGTTCTTCTAGGCGGTTGGGGTCGTTGGTGATGCTGCTTCTTTTGTCGGTTGCTGCACACTTATACGAATCACGTCCCACTAACCTCTGATCACTAGCCACTACCCCCAAAGATCACTATGGGCACCCTTATTTGGAAAAATGAGGGGGCTGTTTTTTCTCACTCCCCTTCAAACAGTATCTTCAATCTATTCTCCCAGTCATGAAGACGAAGAACTTCAAACTTGACAGGTTTTGAGTTCATTTCAAAACCAAGTTCAGAAAAATGTTTTGGCGTTGCTCTATTGCATTCGGCAAATACTTCTTCAATATATTTCGTCTTAGGGTTTCCTGAGAGGTGCATCCCTTTTGATTCTATCACAAACACTTTATCTATTCCATAACTTCCGTCGGGCTTGCGGGTAGTCGAAATGTAATCGGGGTATAATTTATTTGACTTCCACCCTTGTAAGAAATACCAATTCTTACCAATAGCATTCTTGTACCAAAAGAATAGCTGTGCCTGACTATCAAGCCATAATGCAACTTCCTTTTCATCCTTGGAGTCAAAGTCATCTTCGACTACACCTAACGGATCAAATAAACTGCGTTGCATTTTCTCGCCACGTAGAGGTGGTTTAAGATGAACAAGCGGTATTGCGTCAACTTGAGCATTCTTTGAAGGTTCTTCTTTGAGAGAATCAGTAAAAAATACAAACCGAATCTCGTCTTTAGACATTAGATCAAAGAATACGGAGCGAGCTAACTCATCTTTCTGCTCGTAAAGCCAAGTTCTGAATGAGTCTGCAATATGATATAAGTTTTGAGATAGTTTTATCTCGTCCTTTATGCTTTTTCTAAGCAACAGCAATACATTGTTTGCTAATTCATACGCCATCCACGGATTTGGAACAGCATTCATTATCTCAGACGCAAGATACTCAGGTGTAACTTCATTGTATGTGTTGATGATTTCTCCTTTATGAGAAACAAAGGTCATCGAGTCATCGTCATTCACAGTAACTTCGCCAATAGTTGATCCAAGAGAAATGTCTTGAAAGCGGAAGCTTTTTAAGAATGCATCAAGTTGTAGTGAAGACCAATCAAGACGAGAAAGAATATCTGCTTCATAATCCAAAGGTCGCGCTTTCCCTCCTTTAACATACACAAATGTAGGAAGTATAAAATGTTTGAATGCTTTCTTGAATTCATCACGCACTGAGTATGATGACTGTAGACCAGGCGAAGATTGTCCTTCACTTGAGCCATCAAGTCTTATCTGGTTACTTAAACCGGTTAGACCTTCTTCATCAAAACCTTTTTTAATATCATTTATAACATTGCTTTGTCTATGGCTAATAACATATGCCTCATCAAGGGCTTCAACTCCTGTTTTTTTGGCATACGGTTGACGTAGAATTCTACCAATAAGTTGTGTTGCTCCGGTCCTCGATTGCGGAGTATTTAAAAGACAAAGGACATACGCAAATGAGCAATCCCAACCTTCCTTTAGCGCTTCCTTGGTAATGATAAAACGGATGTGATTATTTTTAGTTAATAACCCGTTCGCATCTTCGAACTCATTAAGCTCTTTTTTATCTGAAGACTGAATTGCAATCTCATGCTCATAAACTCCTTTACGTTTGAGGAGCTCTTCTTTCACGTCTTCTGAATGTATAAAGCTCTTCTCTCGCTGGTCTTTGCCTGTTCGCTCTACTTGTATCAGACAAATCGGACGAATAAATTCTCCTGTTCTCTCCTCGTACTTCTCTGCTTCTTCCTTCAATTCATTTAATCGTGTGATTGCTGCAGATAGTGTGTCTATCCACTCTCCATTTCCTATGTTTTTTACATTCAAAGGAAGTTTTACCATCTCTTCTTCGAGTAATTGTTTACCTGTAATCTTTACAAGCACATTACTTGCCTCATGAGGCGTTGCTGTGAATTCAATAATTGCACGAGGGTTGAACCGTGCCAGAGTCTCTTGCATATTTAGACTCCTTGCCCTATGCCCCTCATCTAGGATAATAACTGGCTCCAAAATACGGATAGTGTTTCCAAGAGAAGTTTTTATTTGACGAAGGTTAAAATCTGTATGCGTATCGAGCATAGGGAAACGCTCCAACATCTTCTCATGCAGATCAAGACGTTCTTCAGAAGGGAAAAATTGTGTAAACTCCGAATCGCGATACATTCGTAAAAAATCTTTGGTCTCGCGAGATGTCGATTGCATCATCATTAGGAGTATGACAAGATTTCCTTCCACATCGCTCGGACTAAATCTTTCGTTCTTTTCGATGATTAATGTTCTACCTCCCGAGGAGCGGTCGAGTACCTGACGGTACGGATGATCTTTTGTACGAAGCGATTTTAATGTCTGCTTGTATATCTGTTGTGTTGGGACAACCCAAAGCACTAACCCGGTTTTACGTTTTGTTAGATATTCTTGTGCAATATCAATTGCATGTGCTGCTAGCATCGTCTTACCGCCTCCGGTTGGAACTTGGAGACAAATGAACGGTCTAGAATCAGAAAAATTTTTGAGCGGACTATAGCCGAAGCGCATTTCCTCCCATGCACCACGCGCTGCATACCGAGGATTTGTCACCTCAAACTCCCTTACACTCGCAAGATACTCACGAAGAGAGACAAGACACTGTTCCTGATACTCTTTAAGCTGCATCCTCTATTCTCCGATACACTTCATACGGTAACTGGCAGAACTCCACGTCATAGTTATTCATTGTCTCTTGGTTTACATACCTAACTGCACCAAAAACGAGACGTTTCTTCTTGCCCTTGCCTTTAAATGCTTCTACAAAGTCAAGCTTCAATGCACAATCCGAGGACTTTAGCTTTTCTACATCTGGCTCATAGAACAGATACACGTCATAAAACTTTGATGAACCGATATAATTCTTCTTCTTCTCTATCTTCTTACGGTCAAGGGTTTCACCTGTTGCAGTCTGGAAGACATACGATGCCATGTCTTCATACTTCGGCAAGCTCTTGCCCGAAAGTATTTTGGCTACATCATATTCCTCGCCAAGTGTAAGGTAACTAAAACTCCCGCCAAGTCCCTTTTTCAAACTCTCATCTTTTGCACCTTTTATGCCTTTTATCACTCGTCGCACTCGCTCGGCTGTGATAGTATCTGCATAGTCTTCCTGCTCAACCAAGATAAACTTCCTGTTTCCACCGTCCTCTATATTCAATGCAAGAACTGCATGGGCTGTAGTACCGGAACCAGCGAAAGAATCGAGCACTATATCATCTTTAGCAGTAAATTGATCAACTATAGTTTTAACGAGTGATAGAGGTTTGGGATAAGCAAAAGACTCACCCTTGAAAATTTCCTTTATTATTCTTGTACCTTCTTCATTTTTTGCGGTAGACAGTACATACACATCTTCTTCATTGCTTCCATTTTTCCCATTTACTTCAGAAATCCAAGTAGAAATAGGTTTTCTATCTCTTTTTGAATCTTCAGCGTAGCTTTTCAAACGAGGTGAAGTAAGATTTCTATCTGGAAAATCTTCAGGCCAAATTATTTTACCTTCTTTTATTTTTTCTGCCATCGTTGGCGGATAGTATCCCCAAATTCTTCCGTCTGGAGGTAAATATTTTGTTCGTGTTTTTGGGTTTATTAGATCATACCATTGGTTCGGGCGCATTTCCTTTGTCATTCCAACTGTTAAGGGCATGCTTGCATAAAAACCGCCTTTACCATCAGGTATGTTGTACTTGCTCATATCTCGTTCATCACCCTTGACGGATACTTGTTCTGGGTTTTTGGCATACGCTAACAAATACTCATGGTCAGATGAAATCCAAGAAGAAGCTAAACTCGAACTAATTCTTCTACGCCAAACGAAAGAAGCTAGATAACCATACTCCCCAAAAATCTCATCCATCAACATCCTCAATCGATGTACTTCATTGTCATCAATTGAGATAAAAATTACTCCATCATCACGTAGGAGTTCTTTGAGGAGTTTGAGCCGAGGTGTCATCATGGAGAGCCAGCGGTCGTGTCTGTCTTGGCAATCTTTATCTACGACTTTTCCGAGCCATTCTTTATGACGCGGAGAGTTTACATTGTCATTATATACCCAGTTCTCGTTGCCTGTATTATATGGCGGGTCAATGTAGATACACTTTACTTTCCCCGCGTAATGCGGCAGGAGCGCTTTTAATGCCTTGAGGTTATCACCATGTATAATAAGGTTATCATCGAGCGATGGCGAAGTCGAGGGCGACTTCTTTTTATCTATGTCAAGCTCGTGGTGCGGTACGGCAAGATGATAATTGCGTACATATCTCGCTCCTGCGAATTCCAGTCTTGCCATTGGGGTATAGGTGCTCGTTAAAACGTGAATAATATACTACAAAAATACGGGAAAACCAAGAAAAATTTGTCTAATGGAGGTAGATTAATCTGTTTGCCCTTACGGGATCTTCAAGGCGGTATGTTGGCAGAGAGGGAGAAGAGGGAAAGAGCCGCACCCTAGCCCCCTCCGCAACTTGGAAGGGAGGGGGTAGGAAAAGTAAGGTATTGTCTATTTAATAACCTCACCCTGTGTCCCTCTCCCCAGAAAAGGAGAGGGGGAAGAGTAAAAGAACCTCACCCTAACCCTCTCCTTAGTAAGGAGAGGGAAAGGAGAGATACGGTGATGATATTAATAATCCATGAACATGTTTTGTAGCTCTGCTAGGCTGCGTTTTTTGAGCAGGGCTAGGGATAAAAGTATCCTTGCTTTTTGCGGGTTGAGTTCGTAGGATGCGATGAGTCCGAGTTCGTCATCATTGACCTCAATGTTTCTGCCGACATCACCAGTTGCTACGCGCGTGCTGCGTACAACGATGATACCCTTCTTGCTTGCGCGGGCACATGCATCAAGCGCTGCTTTCGACATATTACCATTGCCAACGCCTGCGATGACAATACCCTTCGCGCCGCGCTCAACCGATGCGTCGATAAGATCGGGCTCCATGCCTGCATCGGCATAAACGATATCAACGCGAGGAAGCGACGTCACACCGGATGTATTGAACTCCGATGCTTTGCCGTACTTGTTATGCGGATAGCGATAGTACTCATTGTTTCCGTACGATGAAATTCCGAGCAAGCCGCGCATCGGCGACATGAAGGTCTGAACAGAACTCGTGTTCGTCTTTACGAGCGTCTGTGCCGAGTGGATCTGATCGTTGACGACGACCATGACGCCGCGATTGACCGCCTTAGGGTCTGCTGCAACGCGGATACCTTCATAGAGATTAAGCGGACCGTCTGCGCTCATCGCAGTGCTTGGGCGCATCGAACCGACAAGTACGACAGGCTTTTCGGTACGTACCGTAAGATTCAGGAAGTATGCTGTTTCTTCCATAACGTCAGTGCCGTGCGTGATGACGATACCGTCTGCCTGTCCTGAAGAAGTGAGTTCGTCGATACGCTTTGCAAGTTTGAGCATGATCTCGAAGGTCATGTCCTGCGAGCCGACATTCGATATTTGCTCGCCCTTGATGTCAGCATATTTTTTTGCATCCGGCACAGCCGCGACCATTGCATCGATAGTCACCTGTCCTGATGTATACCCTGCTGTTGTGCTGCTTGCTGCTGTACCTGCGATGGTACCGCCTGTAGCAAGGATAACAACTTTCGGCAGCTGCGCCTGTACGACGCCGGCTGCGAGTAGTGCTACCATCAAGATGGCAGCTCTGAATTGTTTATTAATAGTTTTCATGTGATATATTTATTATAGTGAATAATGAGTTTGATCATTTCGGCACAGACATGTTCGCCGGGTCCAATAGATCTACGATCTGCTGATCGGTCAGAAGTTTTTTCTCGCGAATGAGTTCGAGAATACCTTTATTAGAAGCGATCGCTTCTTTTGCAAGCTCGGTCGTCTTCTCGTAGCCGAGCACAGGGTTAAGCGCAGTGACGATACCGACAGTGCGGTCCATGTATCCTTGAAGAACTTTTTCATTGACGGTGATGCCGTCAATACATTGCTTGCGGAAGAGCGGAAGTGTCTTATAGAATAATGCTTGTGATTCCATCAGTGCTATAGCAACGATCGGCTCATAGGCATTGAGCTGAAGAAGGCCGTCCTGTGATGCTATCGAAACCGTTGCATCATTACCTATCGCTTGAAAGCAAATTTGATTCATGAGTTCAGGCATGACGGGATTTACTTTCCCGGGCATGATCGATGAACCGGGTTGAATCGCAGGCAGGTTGATCTCGAAGATACCATTGCGCGGACCGGTAGCCAAGAAGATCAGATCGCTGCTGATCTTCGAGAGTGTGATCGCATAGTTCTTGAGCGCGCCGGAGTACATGACGAACGCCTGCATGCTTGATGTAGCGGCGACGAGATCGTGAGCAAGTGTCATCGGCTTTCCGGTGATCAGTGCAAGCTGGACAGCACATTTGGAAGCATAACCGGGCGATGCCGTAATGCCGGTGCCGATAGCCGTTGCGCCCATATTGATCTCATAGAGATACGCTTCGGATTTGACGAGCGCATCGATAGCTGCATCAAGCTGATTGCCAAAGGCATGAAACTCCTGACCGACGGTCATTGGGACAGCGTCTTGTCCTTCGGTTCTGCCCATCTTCACGATCTTCGCGAATGCATTTCCTTTGTTATGAAAACTAGCTGAGAGTAACCTTGCTTCTTTTACGAACTTCTCATTATGTAATAGCAATGCGACGTGAATGGCAGTAGGAAATACATCATTCGTTGATTGCCCCATGTTCAGGTCATCATGCGGTTCGATGATGTGGTACTCGCCTTTTTTATGTCCGCCCATTTCAAGTGCGATGTTGGCAAGTACTTCATTTGCATTCATGTTCGCAGATGTACCTGCGCCGCCTTGGTAGAGGTCTACAAGGAAATGCTCGTGATACTTTCCATCCATCACCGCCTGGCAGGCTTTCTCTATCATTGCCAGTTTACTCTGTGTCATTCTGCCGACATCAGTATTCGCGCGTGCTGCCGCAAGTTTTACCATTGCATATGCACGTACGTAATCGGGATAGAATTTTGTGGTCATGCCGCTCACCTGGAAGTTCTCAAGTGCGCGGGCAGTCTGGACGCCGTAGTAAGCGTCAGCGGGTATCTGCTTTTCGCCGAGAAGATCTTTCTCGGTACGGGTTTGCGCAGTAACCACACTTCCGATACATACGCTAAGTATGACGAGAAGTATTTTGGTATACATGTTGTCTTTCATAATATTCTGTTGTTGATAAATATGATCTAAAAAAACTATAGTAACTGGAATTGTAGTCTTGTCTGAAAAAAGTGGGTTGCACCTTCGAGATGGAATCTGTCAAGTACGCCGTACCCGTAGGAAAACTTCATTGTAAAATTGTAAGACAAGAACCAGCTCGCCACTGAAGTGACCTTCCAGAAATTACCACCGGGTTTTAAGCCGTCATTGGTATTGAATACTGAGCCAGTAAGCAATAGCTGCCATGCGCCCCAGCCTTTATCAAAGACGGAATTGATCGGGTCAATAAAAAAGGAAGCAGCGTTATCCTTTACGTAAGGATACGATTCACCTGTTAGGTTATACGATATGGTGGCATTCGCTCCAAAAAATTGCGGATCACCGACTTGTGCTGAACTGAAATTATGGACATTACCTTCGGAGCCAAGCATGAGCGGACCTTTGAAATAATATGCTTCCCAGCCAATTGATGATTCCTGATCGGTTTCGAACGCTCCGGTATTAATGAAGTACGGAGCGGGGTTAGATTCAGGTCGTGACTTTGCGGTGATAGTCCCATTGGCGGGCTTTGCATAACGGAAGTTTACTCCGAGATGGAGAACCTCGTTCTCCTCTTTATGATAGATTGGCAGCCATCCGACCCTTCCGGAATAGGTCCATTCATAGATCATGAACTTAGACTGTCCGTAAATGAGATTGGTGTATGCACCAATAGACCAGAAGAGATCAGGACCTTTCACGTCACCGAAAAAACGGATACCATCCTGCATGATAGAAATAAGATCAAGCGAAGGTTGGCGCTCGATACCAAGCGTAGAAAAACCGTTCTGTACTTTGTTGAATGAATATCCTTCTTTCGAACGACCGAGGAATACTTTTCCTGATAGCTCAGGCAAACCGATGAGTAGTCCTGTTTCACGGAACGCCCAGCCGCGCTCGACGCCGTCATACATGACAGCAATTTTCCATATGATCTCTCTAGACGAGTTGATCTTACCGTTTAAAAGAAAACGCACATCACGAACTTGCGAAACATCCTTTAACTCGACACCCGCTGAATCCATTTGTGCCTTACCAGGCTCGTCCTGCGAGTACCATGCCCAGTCGTTCATGAAAGCCATGCCTACCCTTGCAGTTGTAAAACCGAAATCTGCTTCATTGAACGCTAACTTTCTTTCGGGGATGGAATCAGGTGTAGCCGCTGCATCGAGGAGTGATACGCTCTCAAGAGGCATCGTGAAAAGCTGACTTCCATTTGGTGGTTGGTTTGTGTCCTGTTGGCAATAGGAAACATCTGGTATCATCACAGCGAGAAAAAGGAATGACACAGGGATGAGCATCATGACAATATAATTGACTTGATGGAGTGGAAGAACGGTATCAACCGTTTTTATTTTCATATTGCATAGTGAAAATAACTGTACACAACCAGTATCTTATATCTCACAACAAACTACACCAAATATAACAACTACGTGTATGTGGTGCGTAACACTACCGTAACAGAATAGCATTACTCTAAGCTAGAGGACGGGGTAGAGAAGCCCCGACCCTATGACAAACATACGGAAAATACTATAACCGGCAATTAAAAGCACTCATTTGGGATGAGTTATTTTAGACAATAACACTTTTCCCCACATGAAGAAACTCAAAGAATTGTTACGCCAGCTTGCTTTTTGAGAAGAGTTTTATTAAGGAAGGTGTAGGGGAATGGAGGTTGGGGAATGGAGAATAGAGATGAAGAACCTCACCCTAACCCTCTCCTTGTTCAGGAGAGGGAAAAGGAGATAAGATATCTTATGCGCCTACGGCTACGCCGTTACCGTTTGAGTGGATACGGACGTTCGGGACCGTTATGCCGGCGCCGCCTACTTGTCTTGTATCATCAACGATAAGGTCGCGCTCGCCGAGGTTGACTCCGCCAAACCAGCGGCGGCGGTTGAACTCGTCCTTGTTCTTGTTACAGATGATCTGGAACGCTGTCGAGTTACCTTGCTTTGCAATATCAACTGACCAGCCCAAGAAGATCTCCCAGCATCTGAACCACCATTGGCCATACGCTTTGAGAACAGCTTCTTTGTTCGACTGCCAGTTATGATACCATAACTGAATCGTCTGCGAGTAATGGATGCCGATGTTCTCGACGCTATGAATTTCGAAGCCGGCTTTCTCAAGACGCTTTACAACGAATGAGAGCGGCATGCTTGCTTCTGCGCCCGGGAAAATATACTGCGCCATGAATCCGCCCCATATGAGCGACTCCTGATGATAGCCGGCGCGAAGGCCTGCTATCTGCAAGTAGAAGATACCGTCATCTTTTAAGAGACCGGCGATCTGCTTCATGAACTTCGTGAAGTTCTTGATGCCGACGTGCTCTGCCATCTCAAGACATGAAATTCTGTCGTACTTATCAGCAGGGATGCTGCGATAATCCATGCGCAGTGCACGTGCGCGGTCTTTTACGCCCCAACGCTCGATCTGTGCATTCGCATAATCTGCACCTGCCTGTGCGATGGTGATGCCTGTTGAATCAGTACCATAATACTTTGCCGAGTGTGCGGCGAGTGTTCCCCATCCGCAGCCGATATCAAGAAGGCGTTGGCCTTGTTCAAGCTGCATCTTCTGGCAGACGAGATCAAGCTTCTGATCTTGCGCCTGCTCGAGCGACTCTTTCCCTGTCTTGAAGAATGCAGAGGTGTAGATCATTCTATCACCCAAGAACGCACCGAAGAAGTCATTACCTCTATCGTAGTGATCACGGATAACGCGCTCATCCTGCTTCTTTGAGTGGATCGTCACCTGCGGAATGAACTGCGTGAAAAGAAACTTCAGATGATGCGGTACATACTGATAGTTGAAGAAGTGTGTGCGGTTCTGCAGGAGCATCTGAACGTCGCAGTTAATATCAACGCGGCCGTTCATATAATCTTCAATGAATGTGGTTATCGGTATTTTTACACCGTCTTTATATCTGGAGGATACTTTCGGGTCTCTGACAACAACAATATCGGTTAATTTCTTTTTTGCTATTTCTTCTCTCGTCATAGGGTATAGATTAAATGTACATAACTCAAAGTTCAGGAATACACAGCGTGTAATTTCCGTGGGTTTGGAACGTGAAGTGAGAATAAATCCTAACCCACAATATTATCAGACCCTTTGCGTGAGGCGGATAACAATTTTCCTGTCAATACAACTACCGAAGGGCGTGAAGAGTTTGTTAATAACAGGTCTAGACGGGCTCAATATCGCGTCCGAACCGCTAACCGCCTATTACTTAACGTTCTTAACCAGACGAATTACAGAGCGACCATCGCGGTAAT
>DATDEW010000210.1:0-2250 GCA_036522935.1 Kapaibacterium sp. (SeqCode) | reverse complement strand
TTAGCAGAGTTCGAAATTATCGAGCTTATCATCAAAGAGTATTCTGAAGATGATACCTTTAGCTTTGGCGAGTCCCGTGAACGTATCACACAGATGAAGCAGCAACTTCGCAATCTTGGTAACGTGAACTTGCTAGCGTATGAAGAATATACCAAGGAGAAAGAACGTCAGGAATTCCTCACGACACAGCGTAAAGACCTCGTTGATGCGCAGACAACATTGCATACGACCATTGAGGAAATAAATACGACGGCGACAACGAAGTTTACTGAGACATTCGAGCAGGTAAAGATATACTTCCAGGAGATATTTCAGTCGCTCTTTAGTGAAGGCGATGAGTGCGAACTCCGCCTCGAAGAAGGCAAGGATCCGCTCGAAGCACAGATCGAGATCATCGCAAAACCCCGTGGCAAAAAGCCGAACACTATCGAATCACTTTCAGGTGGTGAAAAGACAATGACTGCAATTGCGCTACTTTTTGCTATCTATCTTGTAAAGCCAAGTCCGTTCTGTATCCTGGATGAAGTTGATGCTCCGCTCGATGATGCGAACATTGACCGCTTCCTCCAGCTTATCCGTCGCTTTACTCTCGATACACAGTTCATCGTTGTTACGCATAATAAGCGTACGATGGCTGCTGCTGATGCGCTTTATGGTGTAACCCAGGAAGAAGATGGCGTCTCGAAGATTGTGAGCGTCCGACTCAAGAAAGAGCCAATGGCTAAGGCAGCTTAAGAGTTATAACTCTCCGGCTCGCGGTCGGAGAGTATATTATTGTAAGAGTTAATATCTTTACTCGTTGTCTTTTCTGTATCAACTTCTGAAGTAATACTGCCTGCCGCGGTGTCATCAAGACGAGAGAGAATTTTACCGTTGTAGTTGATAATACAACTTTCTCCTCGAAAGGTGAGAGTTTCTTTCTTGTTATCAACTACGGCAGTCTCGCTTCCAACTCTGTCAGCAAATGCAACAATAACTTTATTCTCGAATGCCCGGACTCGAAGCGTATCATGCAGCATCCCTGTCTTGGTTACAATACAGGCAGGTATAGCAATGACCTGTGCCCCCTGTAATGCGAGACTTCGTGTTGCTTCCGGAAACCGCCAGTCATAACATATCTGCATCCCAACTTTTACCTGTTCTTTATCTCTTGTAGTTATATCAAAAATAGGGAAGCCGAGATCGCCTGTACTAAATAAGACCTTCTCGTAGTAGAAGAGATGTACCTTGCGATAGAGACCTTGGATCACACCATTGCTATTAATCAACAGGGAGCTATTATATAGCTTGTCACCATCTTGCTCCGCAAACCCAAGAACGACATTTACATGCTTCTTTTTAGCAGCCTCTTGAATTGATAGAAAGTCCTCAGACTCCTTCGCGAGACTATTCTTTTGCAATTGATCGCGGTCGGTAAAGAAATATCCGCACGTAGCCAGCTCGGGGTAGATAATGAGGTCAGTGTCATGTTTGGTGATATCATGCGCAATGCTCGTGATGTTCGCTTTGACATCAGCAAATACCGGCTGCATTTGAACACATGTTATCTTCATTGCTAAAAATCGAGGGAGATATTAAGAGCAGTCGTAAAGTCCTTATAACTAAAAGTAGAAATGGAGGAAGATAGTTTGCTGTATGTAAGGTCAATGATAGGCGTCACGCCTGTAAAGACTCCAATTGCTCTCTCGCTACCGAAAAAGAACGGCTTTGCGATAGTACCGCTTACAAAGTACATGTCGTCACTGCGGGTCGAGGTGTTCCTACGAAGTATTGCCTTGAAAGTCGGATATCTACGATGTTCGTAGTCAAATGTAAATCCTATATCTATATCGAGTGGTAATCGAGATTGAACAGAAACGATGCCACCATACTTATCATAAGCATAGGTATTCGTTGAGAGGGGGCCTGCAAATTTATTAGCCTGATTTATACTTGCAGATAGTGCAAGAGAATCAATGTTAGGGTTAAGTGTAAGCTTGCCAAAGAGTCCCAAGGTCGTTCTCCTGCCAGTTGAGAATATGATTCCGGTTCCAAATGCAAGCTGAGTAAATTTGCTTTGAGCAACGAGTATCTTTGCATTAGGATTTTGTGGGTTTAAGGACTGATGAAGCGGGTGGGGATTGTTACGAAACCCGATCGCAACCGAAGAAACAGAAGCCAGACCATTCGTTATCTCAAATCGAATATCTCCCCATAGGCGATGTTCTGTGTATTTATAGAGAGTGTCATTCGGATAGTCAACACTAGTAT
>DATDEW010000209.1:0-3233 GCA_036522935.1 Kapaibacterium sp. (SeqCode) | reverse complement strand
AGTTTTCTTTAGCTCCCATCCGCGAACGTCTTGCAGAGCTTCTTGGGATGAATGTTGATTTTGCAAATGATTGCATCGGCGATGAAGCAACGTCGAAAGCAAATGCACTTAAGGATGGCGAAGTACTACTTCTCGAAAACCTTCGCTTCCATAAAGAAGAAGAAAAGAACGACGTAGAATTTTCCAAGCAGCTTGCATCGCTTGCCGATGTCTATATAGATGATGCTTTCGGCGCGGCACATCGTGCCCATGCTTCTATTGAAGGGATCACCCATCATATTTCGGTGAAAGCAGCCGGGTTACTTTTACAGAAAGAACTTGATTATCTCGGTGGTGCAGTTACGAGTCCGCGCCGTCCGTTCGTTGCGATCATCGGCGGAGCGAAGATAAGCGGAAAGATCGATGTCGTTAAGAGCTTGCTCGATAAAGCCGATGCAGTTCTTATCGGCGGCGGAATGATGTACACTTTCTACAAAGCAAGCGGACTTGAAATAGGTAAGTCTCTTTGCGAAGATGATAAGGTTGATCTTGCCCGTGAGCTGATGGCAAGTGCTGAAGCCGAAGGCAAACGTCTTGTCCTTCCGACTGATACCGTTATAGCCGACGGGTTTAACAATGATGCAAATAGGAACACCGTTTCAACTGCAGCTATCCCCGAAGGCTGGCTCGGTATGGATATCGGACCTGATTCAATAGAGATGTTCACGGACTATATCTTGAATGCAAATACGATAGTATGGAATGGCCCGATGGGAGTATTTGAGATGTCAAATTTCTCGAAAGGTACATTTGCTATTGCCGAGGCACTTGCAAAGGCAACAGAGCGCGGAGCAACGACGATAGTTGGTGGCGGAGATAGCGTAGCGGCAATAGAGCAAACTGGTCTTGCAGAAAAGATGAGTCACGTCTCGACAGGAGGAGGCGCAAGCTTAGAATTTCTCGAAGGAAAAGTACTGCCGGGAGTTGCTGCGTTAGAAACTGCGTAGTGCAGCTTTCAAAAGGGAATCAAGTTTCTTCGCTGATTCGGCATCGTTCTTCATAACGCTTCGGATAGCTTTTTCGCCGTCGGCTCGAGAGTAGCCAAGTGCCATCAAAGCTGAAAGTGCTTCATGACGTACTTGGGCAGTGCCGCCATCAGAACTTGAAATATTATCTGGGATAAATTCATCCTTGAGCAGTTTATCGCGAAGCTCAACGATTAGACGTTCTGCAGTTTTTTTACCGACACCGGGGATGCCCTTTAATGCGATAAGGTCTCCGGTTCGGAGAGCTTCTTTCAGGTCGTGAACTCCAATTGCAGATACGATGGTGAGTCCCGTCTTTGGACCAATGCCACTGACGGATATTACCTGATCAAAAAGCTGACGTTCATCGGTGCTAGAAAAGCCGTAAAGAGTATGGGAATCCTCGCGAATGATAAGCCGCGTAAAGACCTTATATGGTTTGCCAGCAAGCGGGGCATCGTTATATGCAGCTTGCGTACAAAGTATTTCGTAGCCCACGCCTGCGGACTCGATAGTAAGCCGGAATGGCTCTTTGTGGACTAATTCACCGTTGATATGACTTATCATCTACCATACAAACCGTATATTTGTATTCAAAATTACCAATTTCATAAAAATTCGTGCCAAAGAACCGAAAACCGCTTCACTCAAAATATGTCCTCACAGGTGAGCTTGGTAAAACCGATACTACGATAATCACGCTTGAGAACGGACTTCGCGTCATCAACGAGAAGGTTGAAGGAGCAACATCAGCTTGTATCGGGCTATGGGTTGAGGTCGGCTCAAAGCATGAGACCGATAAAGTAGCCGGTATTTCCCATTTCATAGAACACGTAGTCTTCAAAGGCACGAAGAACCGCACGATGTTCGAGATCATGAGCACGATCGAGACGCATGGCGGAATGCTCAATGCTTACACGACAAAAGAGCATACCTGCTACTATGCTTGGAGCCGACCAAAGTTCTTAGAAGAATCGCTTGCGATCCTTTCTGATCTGGTTTTTCATCCTAATTTCTCCGATAGAGATATCAAACGGGAAAAAGGAGTCATCATTGAGGAAATACATGGTTTAGATGATGAAGCTGACGAAATGCTCTTTGACCTCTTTGAAAAAGAGATATTTTCCGATTCACCGCTTGCATTGCCCGTTATAGGTACTGAGAAAAGTATAACTTCGTTGACGAAGAAAGATATTACTGCTTTTCATGCAAAGTATTATTCACCGCAGAATGTCATTGCTGTATTTACAGGCAATCTGACAAATGCGGAAGTTTCCAGATTAGCAAAGAAGTATTTGTCAAAAGGTAAGGGGAAGAAAGTAGCTTCCGAGCAAACATCTGCCGGGTCAAAGGATATTGGTCAGAAGAAGGTCATCATTGGCAAGACGGGGCTTTCACAATCACATATTATCATCGGTAAAGCCGCACCCGGGTATGATGCACCTGACTTTGTCGCTTATAGTGCTCTCGTCACGCTGCTCGGTGTCGGCATGTCGAGCAGATTGAATCTTCGCCTCCGTGAAGAGTTAGGCCTCGCTTACGAGACAGTTGCTTTCCACTCGCCATATGCAGATAGAGGGTGTATCGGTGTTTATGCCGCTGTTGCCGATGAAAAAACAGAGCGGGCATTGCAAGTGATGAAGCAGATCATTCGAGGACTATTTACTACCCCCATCACAAAAGACGAACTTGAGCGGACAAAAGAGCAAATGATAGGCTCGCTCTTGCTCTCACTTGAATCCATCAGCAACCGCATGATGCGGACAGGGCAGAGCATCCTCTACCATGGCAGATATCTTTCTATTGAGGAAGAGATCAAGAAAGTAGCGGCGCTTACGCTTCCTAAAATTCGCAGCGTTGCCGAGGAGATTTTCAGAGATGAAAAGCAACTTTCAGTTGTTTCTATCGTGCCGAAAAAACGGCTTAATTCTATAAAAGCGAAGTTGATATGATTATTGGAGTACCACGCGAGATAAAGAAGAACGAGAACAGAGTTGCGCTCACCCCGAGTGGGGCGGAAGTTCTTCGTCAGAATGGGCATACGGTGATAGTTGAGACCAATGCAGGTGTCGGTTCCGGATTTACCAATCAAGAGTATATTGAGTCCGGTGCAGAGATGATCGCTACGGCAAAGGAAGTCTTTGACCGTGCCGATATGATCCTTAAGGTCAAAGAGCCAATTGCACAAGAGTACCCACTTATCCGTAAAGGTCAAGTTCTCTTTACTTA
>DATDEW010000208.1:0-2189 GCA_036522935.1 Kapaibacterium sp. (SeqCode) | reverse complement strand
CTTGCGACTCGACAAAAAGCTTTCTTTTTTGAAGTTCTTTTACATAGCAAACCTGATAAACGGATTCCAAAAGTCCTGGACCTAAGTATGAATGAACGGTATAAGCTGCATCCAATGCACGTTTTCCAATCAACTCAATATCTTGAGGTAGAGATAACATTTGACCTTCGCGTACTTTGCGTCCTTCGTTCCTTCGCGGTAAAAAAAAGAGGGTAGTATGCATATACTACCCTCTACAAAGATACGAAATTAGCTATGCTTATTTCTTCTCATCATCCATCACCGTATACTCGGCGTTCTCTACCTTTGGCTCACCGCCTCCGGCTTGAGCACCACCCTCAGTTGGCGGCGGAGTTGCGTTCTGGTACATCTCTGTTGATGCATCGCTCCAGACCTTATTGAGCACGTCGGTTGCTGTTTTGATAGCTGCTGCGTCTGTGCCCTTGAGAGCAGTCTCAAGTTCATTGACAGCGCCGCTGATCTTTTCCTGTGCTTCAGGTTTGAGTTTATCTTTTAACTCATCAAGCTGCTTGCGTGAGGTAAAGACCAGCTGGTCACCTTGATTGCGAAGATCAACTTGTTCTTTGCGCTTCAAGTCATCAGCTTTGTTCGCATCTGCATCGCTCTTCATCTTTGCGATCTCATCTTTCGAGAGTCCACCCGATGATGTAATGCGGATAGATTGCTCCTTACCCGATGCTTTATCTTTCGCACTGACATTCAAGAGACCATTCGCATCAATATCGAAGGTAACTTCAACCTGCGGTACGCCGCGTGGTGCAGGCGGGATACCATCGAGATGGAATCTGCCAAGCGACTTATTGTCATTCGCCATCGGACGTTCGCCCTGTATGATATGGATCTCAACAGACGGCTGATTATCCGAAGCTGTCGAGAATGTCTCGCTCTTACGTGTCGGGATCGTTGTGTTCGACTGTATCATCGCTGTAGCAACACCGCCGAGTGTCTCGATAGAGAGTGTAAGCGGAGTTACGTCGAGAAGGAGAACATCCTTCACTTCGCCGGTGAGTACTGCGCCCTGAATAGCTGCGCCAACTGCAACAACTTCATCCGGGTTTACGCCTTTGTTCGGCTCTTTGCCGAAGAAGTTGCGAACAAGCTCCTGTACTTTCGGGATGCGTGTCGAACCGCCGACGAGAATTACTTCGTTAATGTCGTTCGGTGTAACTTTTGCATTCGCCATTGCGCGTTTGCATGGCTCAATGGTACGCTGGAAGATATCTTCACAGAGCTGCTCGAACTTTGCACGTGTGAACGTGAGGTTCATGTGCTTCGGACCGTCAGCTGTTGCTGTGATGAACGGGAGATTGATCTCCGTCTGCATCAACTGCGAAAGCTCGATCTTTGCTTTTTCGCCGGCTTCCTTCAAACGCTGAAGTGCCATCGGGTCTTTGCGAAGATCAACACCATCTGACTTCACGAATTCATCTGCCAAGTACTCGACAAGACGTGAGTCGATGTTATCACCGCCGAGATGTGTATCACCGTCAGTAGATTTTACTTCAAAGACACCTTCAGCAAGTTCTAAGATAGATACGTCGAATGTACCACCGCCGAAGTCATAGACCACGACCTTTTCGTTAATACCTTTTTTATCGAGACCGTATGCAAGCGCAGCTGCTGTCGGCTCGTTGATGATACGACGGACGGTAAGTCCGGCGATCTCGCCTGCGTCCTTTGTTGCCTGACGCTGTGCATCATTAAAGTATGCAGGGACGGTGATAACCGCTTCGGTTACTTTCTGCCCGAGATAATCTTCTGCTGTCTGCTTCATCTTTTGCAAGATCATCGCAGAGATCTCCGGCGGAGAATATATTTTACCGTTGATATCAACGCGAGCGGAGTTACCTTCGCCTGCTACTACTTTGTATGGGACGAGCTTCTGCTCTTCGCTTACCTCATCGGCGCGGCGGCCCATAAAACGTTTGATAGAGTACACTGTGTTCTGCGGATTGGTTACCGCCTGACGCTTAGCTGCCTGACCGACGAGGCGCTCACCGCTCTTCGTGAATGCCACGATAGACGGTGTTGTGCGCGCTCCTTCGGCGCTGGCAATAACGACCGGCTGCGTACCTTCCATCACGGAAACGCAGGAGTTCGTTGTGCCTAAGTCTATTCCTATTATTTTACTCATTGTTGTATTTTTATTATTTAAAAACTTTTCTTCA
>DATDEW010000207.1:0-3498 GCA_036522935.1 Kapaibacterium sp. (SeqCode) | reverse complement strand
ATGCGCGACATGAAAGCGAGAGCGGCAGAATACAAGCTTCTTTCTCGCGAGACAGCGCTTTCGATCGGTGCGGCAATTATAGGTGCAAGTGCTTTGGTAATATTTGTCGGCACGAGTGCGCCACTTGTCTCGAAAAAAGTTGACATTAGCTATTACGGTGATCTTCATATCCCGATAGCGATCGTGCTCATGCTCGTCAATGGTCTTTCCCTTGTACTTAAGTGGAAACAGTCGAATACAAGAGAGATGGTGAAGAAAGGTGCATGGGCGCTGATCACCTCACTTGTTATTACAGGTGTTCTCTTTGCGCTTGGTATTCAGGACATCGGATACTCGCTTATCATAGCAGCTGCATTGTTCTCATTGCTCATCAATCTTGAAGTCACCTATAGTTTGCTCAAAGGTAAGCTTGGCTTCGTCGTGAATAAAGACGCCGATGTCCGCACAAAACTTATTGGTGCACTCCGCTGGATGGTCATATTGGGTATCTTAATAATGGTCATCGCCGCGAAGGGTGATTTTTATAAGTTTGGGTATTACATAGTTGATTATGGTTTATATTGGCTGGCAGCCACGCTGTTAGTTGTTTTCTCTTTTGTGGTCTTCGGTGCAGTGAAGTTGAAAGCTGATTCACGCTTCATCGGAGCATATGTTGCGCATATGGGGCTTGCACTTTTTATTATTGGAGTCGTTGCATCAAGCCACTATGAAGAAACAACAGAGTTTACGATCATGGAGAAAGAAAAGGTAAAACTTTTCAATGACTATGAGTTAAACTACGGCGGATACAAGCTCACACCGCCACAAAGTTATAGTTTTGTCATAAATGTTCATGATAAAGATGGTGGTATAGAGTCCGTAGAGCCGGTACTATTCTTTTCTGCATTTGATAACTTTAAGACTGCTAATCCGAAGCCAAGCATCTTAAAGTATGGGGCACGTGATCTGTACTTTACGGTGAAGGGCACAGAGCCTGTCGGCGGTCCACCAAAGGATTCTCTTACAAAAGGACAGACCATCCCGATCATTGGCGGAGCAGTTGATGTCACATTCAACGAGTTCGAGTTCACTGCAGAAGAACGACAGAAGATGATGTCGAATCAGACATTTACTGTTGTCGCAAAACTTTCAGCACAAGTAAAAGGTAGTACTGAAGTGATTCCGTTCGAGACTTCAGTAACACGTAATCTTGAAACGCAAGAAGCATCGAAAGATGATGTGCTTATTCCGGGCACTCCGTACTATGTTGCACTTGCAGAACTTCGTCCGAACTTAGAGAATCGTGACCAATCCCAGATCATTATCACATCGTTTGACAGCACGAATCCACCTCCGCCAATTAAAGAACGAGTTTTTGTTCAGGCATTTGTCAAGCCGTATATCAATATGGTATGGGCAGGTGTAATTATTCTTACTATTGGTTTTGGCTTCTCAATGCTTCGTCGCCGTAAAGAAGCTCTTGCTGCAATATCGAAAGCAGAGCAGATGTTCGAGAAGTTAAAAGGGCATCATGCTTCAAGTGATGATTCTGCTGCTCCAATAGCAAGCAAACAAGAGATACCATTTCCTACGCCGATAAAAAAGAACGTATGAGCTATCTCGCTGATCTATTTTCTCTCGAAGGTAAGACAGCGATCGTCACAGGTGCTTCGCGCGGATTAGGTCGTGCAATTGCTATTGCACTTAATGGTGCAGGTTCGAATGTTGTCCTCATCGGGAGAAACTCCGAAGAACTTCTGATCACTCAGGATTTACTCGCTTTAAGACAGAAGAGCAGTGTTGTTCAATGTGATGTCACATCTGTTCATGAAATGACGCTTGCATTCGAGAAGGCAGAAGTTCAATTTGGAAGCGTTGATATTCTCGTAAATAATGCAGGTATCATTCGTCGTAACGCCGCACTCGATTACACTGAAGAAGACTGGGATGCTGTTTTAGAAACAAATCTGTCGTCCGTATTCATGTGGTCTCAAGAAGCTGGCAAAAGGATGAAAGCAAACGACGGAGGAAAGATCATTAATATTGCTTCTATACTTTCTTTCTCTGGAGGATTGAATGCTGTTGCGTATGCCGCAGCAAAAGGCGGTGTCGCCCAGATAACAAAAACACTTGCAAACGAATGGGCAAAGTATAATATCAATGTGAATGCTATCGCACCGGGATATTTTGTGACAGATGCAACATCTACCTTACGTGCAAACCAAGAACGTTCGGCATACATTCTTTCTCGCATTCCCACCGGACGTTACGGCGAACCGGATGAACTTGCTGGTACTGCTATCTTTCTTGCATCTAAAGCATCAGACTATGTGAACGGACATATCCTTGCCGTTGATGGCGGCTGGAATTCTATGTAATTTGACCAATCAAGATTCACGACCTATGAATAATTGGCTTTTTAGAAATACGGCTAAACAAAAGGGACGGAATATTGTGATCACTCCTGACAACTCAGCCTTCCAATTCCTTTCTGTAGCTCGTATCGTTCTTGATAAAGATACTCCAACTGCGTCAGGACAAAATATAGGGGCAGAAACAACGCTTCTTTGTTTGCATGGGAAGGGAAGTGTTACAGTTGAAGGACAGACATATGAAATGTCTCGCTTCGATGGGTTGTATGTTTCACGCGGTGCAGAATTCTCCTTCTTGACAGATGACAGCTTTGATGTCGTTGAATCTTCATGCCCTACCGAGAAAACGCATCGGACTCAATATGTTAATTATATTAATGATGTAAAAGACAGTGAGTCACTGACACTTCATGTTGGAGCCGAACCATACTACAGAGATATTCATAAGGTGATCGCAGAGAACGTTGAAGGTTCTCGGATACTCATGGGAGTAACCATGTCAAAACCCGGTAACTGGACAAGCTGGCCACCGCATGAACATGCTGCAACGAGGGAAGAACTCTATCTTTTCTTTGATATGCCAAAACCTGGATTTGGCACGCAGTATATCTACTCAAATTTGCAAGGACCTGAATTCATCCAGCCTGTTTATGAAGATGATGCTGTTACCATTATAAAAGGGTATCATCCGAATGTTGCTGCTCCTGGGTATCCGATCAATTTCTGTTGGGCGTTGTGCTCACTTGAAGATGATACATGGCGCTCACTTGGAGGCGTGAACGTTCAGACCGGATTTGAAGCAATGCCGACAGGCCTTCGCTAATGCAGAACGAACTTGATTTCTTAGAAACGCTTTTCACTCCTCTTGTGAGTGATGTGATGGATTCTCTTGGTATCACAGGGCAAGTGCTACCTCATTCTATTCAATCCATCTTCCCTGACCCGCATCTGAAAGTTGCGGGCTATGCCTTTGGTTGTCGCGTAGTGCCGACCAACGAATATGTCGAGATCCATACACTTCTTGAAATGGTAGACGCGATCGAGAAGGATTCATTCGTACTTGTAACCAGTGACAGCCCAATAGATGCTGCACTATGGGGAGGATTGATGTCTACGCGAGCGAAGGTCAAAGGTGCACGAGGAGCAG
>DATDEW010000206.1:0-3648 GCA_036522935.1 Kapaibacterium sp. (SeqCode) | reverse complement strand
GTATGAGTCCGAAACTGCTACCGATTTGACATCTGTTGGACCGGAAATTGGAAGCGGAGTAACTCCTTGCGGAATATAGGTACCGATAGCAAGCATAGTGTTTGTTCCTAATAATCCATTCCCATTGGGAAAGAATGTAATAGGACCAACGTTCGTAACTCCCGGAATTTGTAGCCAATTAGAACCAGCGTCACTTGAAACATAAAGCCCGCCATTTGTGGTACGAGCGATAACACCCAGTTTTGAGTAAGCGATATGAGATGATAGCTCGCTATTGCTGCCAAACGAAGTCCATGAACTTCCATTGGTTGTTACGAAAATACCATAGCTCGAAGCGAGTAGGCTCTGAGAAGGTCCTTCAGTCATTCCATATATAGTACTGATACCGGGTCCGAGTCCAAACCATGTATCAGCTCCACCATAAAGTACTCCTAGACCTTGAGTAGAGACATATATTGTGCCACCTATCTTTACTACCCCTGTGAGTGGTCTGGAAAATGGGTATACCGGAAGCCATAAATGACCTTCACCGTCTGACTGGTATAGGACACCAAAAGGGACCGCTTGAGTAGCTAATATATTTCCTTGTGGTGTAAATACAACATCCGTTACATTTGATGGAAGCGATGCACTTGTTACATTTCTGCCGCTATCAGTTGCTATCGCGCCGGTTGACGCGTCGAAGAGGAGTATCTCACCTGCAGAATTCACGAACATGCTTTGTATGTCAGTCTTTGAATTCATCTTTTTATATGTTCTGCCGCTATCAAGCGAGCGGTAGAGTCCGTCAGCATTTGCAAAGAAGACATGATCGGTATCATTGAAGCAGAGCGAAATTCTATCTTCAGGAGCATTCTTCGGTGTTATGCGCGCTGCCCATGTTGCGCCGAAGTCTTCCGATCGCTGAGCTGTATATTTACCATCTTCACCTTTGATCGAAGCCCATACTTCAAATCTGTTGCCTACAAAGAAACGGATGCTCTTGAGCGAATTGCTAACTAACGTTGTCTTCCACGAGTCGCCATTATCTGTCGAGAGGAAGAGTGCACGGCTCGGGCTGCCACAGACAACATTACCATTTTGCAAAATGGCAACATCTTCTATATTATATCCCCACATATCATTATTTCCGACGATCTCCCATGAACTCGAAGAGAACTTGTAACGATAGAGTCCGCCGCCTGTGGCAAGAAGTAGGTTGCCATTTTCTGTTTTTACGATACGGTTACCGTAGACACTCGACGGTGCACCGAAGTTCTCGAACTCCGTAGTCGGAGTTGTCGGTTCGACAATTGGGTCTTCCGAACATGACGAAAGGAAAAGCACAAAAAAGGCAAAAAAGACGGCTGATAGCTTGCTGATCTTTATCATAGTAGTAAGGGGATAATTATTCTTACACAAAAATACACATATTTGGGTTACATTAGTTCTGATTTACTAATAACTGGCGAAAACGATGGAATTTGGCAAAGTTGACCCATCCGAGTTAAATACGACAGACCACTCTCTCCCGCCGGATGCCGAGCGGACGGCGCGTATCCTCAAGGCGAATAAAACGAAGGCAAAAACCGCCGTTCATTTCGGCTGCGCCAAATGGGGACGCAAAGAATGGGTGAATCTCATCTACCCGAAAGGTACTAAGGAAAAGGAATTCCTCGCCCATTACGGAAAACATTTCGACTCGCTCGAACTCAATGCTTCATTTTATCGGATATTCCCCGATGCAACGGTAGCAGGATGGGCGAACATGGTTGGCGATGATTTCCTCTTCTGCCCAAAATTCTATCAAGGCATCACACATCTCAAACGTCTGAAAGTTGAAGAATCAAAAGAATGGACAGATGCATTCCTCCGCTCGATCAGCAACTTCGGAGATAAACTCGGACCATGCTTCCTGCAAATGCCGGAAAACTTCCTCCCGAAAAATCATGAAGTACTTGAAGCATATTTGAGATCGCTTCCAAAAGAATTAGAGGTATTTGTCGAGCTTCGTCATAAGGAATGGTATGAAGGTGATGTCCGTAAACGACTCTTTGATATGCTTGAAGAGAATAACAGAGGACTGCTCATTACCGACACATCAGGCAGACGCGACATGATTCACATGGAGCTGACCGTTCCGAAAGCATTCATTCGTTTTGTCGGCAACAACATTCATCCAACAGATTACCCTCGCATTGACGGATGGATCGAACGCATGGGAAAATGGATGAAGGAAGGAATTCATGAGATATACTTCATGATGCACCAGCATGATGAGTCGAACACGCCTCTCATTAGCGAGTACATGATAAAGAAGATGAATGCAGAGCTTGGATCAAAACTTACCGTTCCTAAATTACTCGATCAGCAAACCGTTCTCTTATAAGGGCGCGTAGCTCATCTGGTCTTTGTGTACCGATGAGGATTCGCATCCCATCATTGAGTTCGAGCTGCAATCCCATATTGCCTTTGATATTATAGGCGCGGTTCTTCTTGCCATTCGTCCAGCCGTAACGAAGTCCCCATCCGCCATACTCGCCGAGCGGGTCATACTTCCTGACTTGAATGCTTTTTATCTCAAAATACGTAATGACTTTTGGTTTATTTATGAATGGAGGGTACCGCAAATGTATCTCGTCTTGAGATATCTCTGTATCAAGATGTGACCATAAGAACATAGCAGCGATAGAACCACATAGCCCCCAAACAATAATAAGTGCTATCAATGCATCATCTTCTTTTGCACTTGGCATGAATTGCATCACCGTTGTAATGATAGGCGCAGGCAGCATCAAGAGCACCCACCAACGTGAGAAATACTGCCGTTCACTAAAAAGTGTCATTTATCCAAGTTCGAATGAAGTTATACCGAAAATATTTTTCAGCGGAAGACAGAGGTCACCATGAGTGTACATCCTTGCCGTCTCAAATACTTTCGTCATTCCATATTTTTCAACTAACTCCGCAGCATCCGGATTCAACTCCGTAACATCAAGATATATACTTCCTCCTGAAGTAGTTGATACCAGCGACGCGAATAAATTTTTCGCAATTGCAGGAGTATCGCAGAACAATGGACCGATCTTAAATCCGTTGCCACACTCCCTGATCACCCCGTACCCTCTGATCCCCCCCTCTTCAAGATATACATGACAGGCAGCATTTGGCTGTTCTATCCACTTCCGTAAGAAAGCGTCCCTTGAGTAGAGGAAATGTGTTTTATCATAGGTTGCGAGCAAGTTGTATGATACAGCATCAGCAGGTACGATGTTTTTATCGAGCAGTATTTCTTGGGGTTTTTCTTTCAGCTCATATCGAATATTCCTATGGGCAAGTACGAATCCCGACTTCTTGTAATTCTCTTGCTGGGCGACAACACCATCGAGACCTGCATTGCATCCGGCAAGATATTCCATGGCT
Source organism: Kapaibacterium sp. (SeqCode) (assembly GCA_036522935.1). Taxonomy (GTDB): domain Bacteria; phylum Bacteroidota; class Ignavibacteria; order Palsa-1295; family Palsa-1295; genus DATDEW01. Next base: position 246 of record DATDEW010000206.1, on the reverse strand, counting down.
TTATTCCAGAGAGCAATCCCATACCCTTTTCCGCGATACTCTTCCTTCACGATATAGAGTCCGACAAACCCGAACTTGTCTTCATACTTGACGGCAGAGATACACCCAATAGGCTCGCCGTTAAGCTTCCCTATGAAAAAGCCATTGGGATCAGCAGCATAGAAGCACTCATCGTCATGGAGTCCCGGATTCCATCCTTCGTTCGATGCCCATTTGATCGCCAGACGGATATTCTCCGGGCTCATG
>DATDEW010000205.1:0-6656 GCA_036522935.1 Kapaibacterium sp. (SeqCode) | reverse complement strand
GGTTCGCCGTCCCGCAGAATGATGAGAATAAGGGTGGGAAATATGTGCAGCTTGATGTGACGAGTAATAAAGCAACGACGGTAAATGTATCGATCACAGGTGGGACAATACACAGATTTCCCATTAAAGCCTACGAAGCCGCATCGTTCAATGTACCTCTCGCTTGGGAAGTAACGACAAGCGGTATCATAGAAGAAAAAGGTATTCATGTCTGGAGTAATAATGCCGATCTGACCGTGGATATGCTATGTCGAAATACTGCATCAAGTGATGGCACAAACATTCTACCAATCGGAGCACTAGGAACACAGTATGTCGTTGGCGCATATCATTCACTTTACGGAGGACATGATTCATCCACCTATGATCATCCTTCTGAGTTCATGGTCATTGCACCATATGATTCAACTGCTATTACTATTACCCCTTCTTCAAATATTCGTTGGGAAACCGATAAGAACATCCCGCTCCATCAGAAAGGAGACACTTTTACTGTCGTTCTTAATAAAGGAGAATGTATTCAGTACAAAGCTTCTCCGGCAACAGATGCTGATAATTTTGATCTGAGCGGAACGGTGATCAGATCAAGCAAGCCGATAGGAGTTATCGGTTCGGTGCAATGCGCAAATGTACCCGTTAGTTATCCCTATTGTGATTTTTTATGTGAAATGCTGCCACCAGTGAGTGCATGGGGCACATCATACAATACACTTCCATTCGCTAATGCTGACAGGGGTGACCTATACCTTGTCATTGGTTCAAAGAAAGACCAGATCATCAAGCAAAATGCTGCTGCTTTTGTTGTAAACGATAGCTTCGATAAACGCTATATTCTGGGCGCCTTTGGTACACCTTCAAACCATGACTCACATTGGAGTAGTACCGAGCCATTCATGTTAGCCCACTATATTTGTTCATATACGTATGATATTCCTGCAAATGGCAACCCTGCGATGATGATGCACCTTCCGACGACAAAATACTCTAAGACTGTTATCTTTCAAACGCCGACTATCCCTGCAGGACAAGGTGGATTCTCAAACTATGCGGATGTCATGGTGCATGATAGCGCAATTGCAACGACTACATTTGACGGACAGCCGATCGCCCAACGCCAAGCGACAGACCGACTCAAGATACACTATAATAGCAACTATACAGGTTTCAGAGTTCGCTCACTTACCCCAGGTACTCATATAGTTACAAGTGACTCCGGAGTAAATGTGAATATCTATGGTTACGGCTCCAATGATTCATACGCATGGAGCGGACCGACGAAGGTTCAAACAGGCACTAATAACGATATAACCTCACCCCTTGCCCAAATAATTGAGAGTAAGTGCGATTGTGCAACTGTCATTATGAGAGATACAGGTGTTGGAAGTTCTAAGCTCGCTGAGATTGCAGTTGACTCACTAGTAAATATGACCTTCTCACCTGATCCAACTTTTATCGCCGGAGGAGGTTTTGATACAACATTTTATAGCTTCTGTGTCATTGATAGATCAAAGGATTCATATATTGAAGTATCCGCCTATGATCTAGCCGGCAATAGAACGAGAGTAACATCACACAAAGAAGGAAGGTCATCTACATCGAATCCAACGATTCGCATCGCATATCCGGGAGCTAATATAGCGAACTACGCTGAGCACACGGTGACAAATACAACACCGGGAACACTTACCTTAAGCGGGGCAGATGGTTTGCGTCTGGCAAAAGGGACTACCGGCTTCTCGCTCGTTTCGCCTGACCTTACTGACCTTGCGCCTGATTCATCGCGTGTATTTCTCGTGAAGTATCAATCTTCAAGTCGCACTACCGCACGCGATACATTGCTTCTGAGTAATGAATGTAATCTTCTTGTAACGCCGATCACATCATTCGATCCGAACACCGAAATGGCCACAGCGCGTGGAAAGACATTGCCTTGTATTCCATTCGGGGCTAAAGTTCAGGATACCGCCGCATATATTGTCAGCGATTACATCTATTTGCTCACAATAGATTCGATAACAATAGACGACAAAGATCATTTTACAATTACTGCTCCATCATTACCTTCCACGCTTTCTATGGGTAATAGACTTTATGTCATTGCCCGCTACGACGCGTCGGTCGACACAGGCACTTATACCTCACTTATACATTTCTATACAAAAGAGGCAGGAAAACTTACTGTGATCGTTACCGCGTGTGTTGAAGCCGCGATCAGCGTCCGCGATGATAACCCGTCGAACTACAACGAACTTGCAACGCTCTTGCAGCAAGGCAAGAAGTTCGGTTGGCTTTCACCTACACCGAATCCGAGTGTTCCGGCTCATCCTGTGAGCTTCACGTTCGGATTATCGCATTCGGCTGATGTTGCGCTTGAGCTATTCGATATTTCCGGTAAACGTGCTGCGCTCATCACAAGTGAGCGATTCGAACCTGGAATTCATGAGTGCTACCTCGAGACGAAGGCTATCGCACGAGGCGCATACATTTATAGGTATACGATAGAGGGTAAGAGTTATACGGGGAAGTTGGTGGTGGAGTAGCATCCCTTCGCGCACCTTCGTGCCCTTCGTTCCTTCGCGGTAAAGTCTTTTTACCACGAAGGTCGCGAAGAATTTTTCAAAAAACCTTGTAACCCTTCCCCCTCTCAGGAGTTTATACTATATACACCTTCTATATATAAGGGAGTCCCTATGCGCATACGTTGTCTGTTGTTTTTGATGTTGCTCTCTGCCGTTGCTTTTGGGCAATCTGATACCAGTTTTACCCATACCGTCACCAAGACAAAGGGCGGACCGCCGCCGACATCGAATGAGTTCTGGTTCGCCATGCCTCAGAACTATGAGTCACAGGGTGGGAAATACATCATGCTTTATGTGACAAGTAATAAGACAACGACAGTAAACGTTGCGATCACAGGTGGGACGACATATAGATTTCCCATTAAAGCTTACGAGGTAGCAGCGTTCAATACACCTCTTGGTTGGGAAGTAACGACAAGCGGCATCATCGAAGATAAAGGCATTCGTGTCTGGAGCAATGATGCTGATCTCTCGGTGTTCGTACTTTCACGCAATCCGGCAACTTCCGACGGCACGAACATCTTACCCGTCACTGCCTGGGGTACAGAGTATGTCGTTGGCGCATATCATTCGCTCTATGGTGGCATCGGCAGTACATTCGATTACCCTTCTGAATTTATGGTCTTTGCAGCATATGATTCGACCGTGATCACTATCACACCATCAGCAGATATCAGAAAAAATAATGCAGGGTTAGTAACACTTCATCTAAAAGATGTTCCATTTACTATAGTTTTAGATAAGGGGCAATGCATTCAGTATATGGCAACACTTGCAGAGAATGCAACTGCTTATGATATGACAGGCACTATCGTTACTTCAACAAAACCTGTCGGAGTAATAGGTGCAGCACAGTGCGCGAATATTCCGGTGGACTATGCGTACTGCGATTTTATCTGTGAGATGATACCGCCTGTTACCTCATGGGGAAAACAATATCATTCACTTCCATTTGCAAATCGTAAGGGAGGCGATTCCTTCCTTATTCTTTCATCAAAAGAAGGACAGGGCATTTATCGCAACAATGCTCTTACGATGACGTCATCTAAAAAGTATGAGAAGTTCTTTCGGTCGGATATTACCGATGCTTCAACTTGGACAAGTGACGCGCCATTCATGCTTGCACAGTATATAAATTCTACAACGTTCACCGACGACCAAGGGAATGACAATGCAGGTATCGGTGACCCGGCAATGATGATGCATCTGCCGACGACAAAATACTCTGACTCTGTTCTCTTTCAAACACCCTCTATCCCTTCAGGAATGGGAGGATTCTCTAACTATGCAAATGTCATCGTGCATGACAGCGCAATAGCAGGCACTACGTTCGATGGGCAACCCATTGCTCTCTACAAGGCAACAACTCCCTTTAAGATACCATTTAGTAAATATACCGGTTTCAGAGTCCGTTCTCTCACACAGGGTACACATGTTGTTGCAAGTGACTCCGGAGTGAATGTGAACGTCTATGGTTATGGCTCATACGATTCGTATGCGTGGAGCGGACCGACATTTGTTCAATCAATAAATGATAAAGACACTACTGCTCCGACCGCTACTATACATGAAGATAAGTGCGATTGTGCAACGGTTACTGTTATCGATACAGGAAAAGGTAGTTCTAAGTTAGCGGACGTAGTACTTGATTCAATACTAAACATGAGTTTTTTATTAGATCCAAATTATGTAGCTGGCGGAGGTCAGGATTCTACATTTTATGAATTCTGTGTTATTGACAAATCAAAGGATTCATATATCGAGGTATCAATCTATGATCTAGCCGGTAATAAGACAACAGTAACATCGCAAAAGATAGGACGCCCTATCCCAACTGCTTCGCCGACAACTATTCGTATCCCATACCCGGGAGCCGATATTGCGAACTTCGCTGAATACACGGTAACGAACACAACACCTGCAACGCTGGTAGTATCGGGAGCAAATGGTTTACGGCTTTCGAAAGGCAACGTCGGCTTCTCGCTTGTTACGCCTGACCTTACTGACCTTGCGCCTGCGGCTTCGCGTGTGTTTCTTGTGAAGTATCAATCGTCAAGTCCCACCGCCTCACGTGACACGTTACTCCTTGGTAATGAGTGTGATCTTATCGTTACGCCGATCACATCATTCGATCCGAACTTTGAAACTGCAACTGCATACGGGATGGAATTACCGTGTGTCGACTTCGGCGGACAGATAGTAGATAGTGCTGCATACGTTGTTAACGACTATCTATTTAATTTAACGATAGATTCGATAACGATCGATGACAGCGAACATTTTACATTGCTCTCCCCTGCTCTTCCTGCAACACTCGACTTAAGCGACACACTGTATGCTGTTGTACGCTACGATGCGTCAGTCGGCACAGGCACTGACACTTCCCTCGTACATTTCTATACAAAAGAAGCAGGCGAACTTACGGCTGTTGTTTCTGCATGCGTCATTTTTGTAGGCAGTGTAGATGATAACCCGTCGAACTACAACGAGCTTACGAAGCTCTTGCAGCAAGGAAAGAAGTTCTCATGGCTTGCACCTGTTCCGAATCCGAGTGTCCCGACTCATCCTGTGAGCTTCACGTTCGGTCTATCACATTCAGCTGATGTTACGCTTGAGCTGTTCGATATTTCCGGTAAGCGTGCCGCACTCATCATGAGCGAACGCTTCGAGCCCGGCATCCATGAGCGCTACCTTGAGACGAAATCCATTGCCCGCGGTGCATACATCTATCGATATACAATAGAGGGTAAGAGTTATACCGGGAAGTTGGTGGTAGAGTAGGATCTTCCTTGGTGAACTTTGTGTCTTCGTGCCTTGGTGGTTAAGAATTCTTACCACCAAGACTCCAAGGCACCAAGGACACAAAGGAAAACATCCACATCCTCAACAAGGCACGACCCGTGCGCACCTACGATCATATAAAATCTTAAAAAAATGTGTGGATTTCCTGCAAAAAATTAGTATTTTTGCACCTTCATTATACTATGGTACTATTATGAGACGTTTATTAGTATTTGCCTTCCTTATGCTGCCTGTTCTGGGTTTGGCGCAGCACACACTTCAGCTTGATAATAGTACCTATTATGGTATTATTGACGCTTCATTACTAACCGCCAACCGCTCGTATCAGCTTCCTGATGCAAGCGGAACACTCGTTACTTCGGGTTCGCTTGGAGGGATCGTATGGATGCTCGGCGGCAATACTGCGAGCGCACCGAATAACCAGCTCGGGACACTCGACGCTGATGACCTGAACTTCATCACCGGCGGATTGGCAAATACACGCATGGTCATTGATGGCACTACGGGATATATCGGTATGGGCTCAACTGCCACTGCAACGTATCCTCTGAATATCGAGCATACAAATACCACTGCTACACCACCGACGATCGGTGCCAACATTACGTATGAGTTACAGCCATCAGGTGTTGTCGCTGCCGGTACACTCGATGCACTTCATGTCAATGCTACCGTCACGAACTCTTCAGCAAACATCGGCGGCGTTCTTGATGGTATCCGTACGGTAGTAGCAACCGATGCCACCTATACCGGTGTGCTTGGGTATGCACAAGGACACAATTCAAATATAGAGCATGATGCTCTTTCAACATTACCAAATGCCGATGCAAGTATCGGTTCTGTGTATAATCAAGGTGCTGGTGCAGCAAACATTATCACCAATGCACGCGGTGCAGCGGGACAGGTTTGGAATTCAGGCTTAGGTAGCGTCACAAATGCATTTGGTCATTGGTCACGTTTAGTCAACTTCAATACAGGTTCGATCACGAATGCATACGGATACTATTCTGACATGTTTAGTTATAATGGCGGTAACATAGCCAATGCATATCTTTTCTTTGGGGCGAACCCCGGACTTTCCGCAGGCGGTACCGTCACCAACCTTACCGGTCTATATCTTCAGCAGTTAACAGCGGGGACAGCGACCAACACTGCTATCCGGTATGCCCATGCGACATCACCGTTCATCGTCACAGGCGCCGGCGATGTTGTTGCAGGTACGACCGCACCTTCGAACGGAGCGAAACTTACGACGGTAAGTACGGCAACTGCTAA
>DATDEW010000204.1:0-4078 GCA_036522935.1 Kapaibacterium sp. (SeqCode) | reverse complement strand
CAAACGATAAGTTTTGATAGAAGCGAATCATAAAATCCTGATACTTCAAGTCCGGGGAATAATGCGCTGTCATTGCGGACGAATGCTCCGCCCGGATGGCGCACATACGAAACTGTCCCTAAGCTTGGCAAGAAGTCATTCCAAACATCTTCTGCTTGGATTCGAACTTCGATAGAATGCCCTCTGAAGAGAATATCTTTTTGTGAGAAGGGAAGTTTCTTTCCTTCGGCTATTTGGAATTGCTCGCGGACAAGATCTAATCCTGTAACATACTCCGTGACAGGATGCTCGACCTGAAGACGTGTATTGACCTCAAGGAAATAGTACTTGCCGTCCTCATCAACGAGGAATTCAACAGTGCCCGCTCCTTCATACTTCGCTTCCTTGACGAGTGAGATAGCTGCTTCGCCCATCTCTTTACGCATCTTCTCATCTAATATCACTGAAGGTGACTCTTCGATGAGCTTTTGATGACGTCGTTGAATAGAGCACTCACGCTCACCGAGATGAACAGCATTGCCTTTTGAATCCGAGAGAACTTGAAACTCGATATGGCGCGGCGAAGAAATATATTTTTCTACATACACTCTATCATCGCCGAATGAACTCAATGCTTCACCCTTTGCGCGAGCGAGTGATTCCTCGATCTTATCTTCGCTCTCTACAACACGCATACCTTTTCCGCCGCCGCCTGCTGCCGCTTTCAAGAGAACAGGGTAGCCGACCTTCTTCGCAACTTCGCGTGCTTCGTTCGCATCTTTGAGGGCGACTGTTGTTCCGCCCGGCGTTGGGACGCCAAGTTTTCCTGCGAGAATACGAGCTTTTGTTTTATCGCCAAGGAGGTCTATCGCTTCGGGCGATGGACCGATGAACTTGATGCCGGCCTTCGTTACTTCTTCGCTAAAGTGTGCATTCTCTGATAAGAATCCGTATCCGGGATGAACAGCATCGACCTTTGCTTTTTTTGCAATGGTGAGAACTTGCTCGATATCTAAGTATGATTCTTTCGGAAGATTTCCTTGTAACGGGTAGCGTTCATCTGCTTCGATGGCGAAGAGTGCATTCGCGTCATGTGGCGAATGGATGGCAACAGCTTTATATCCGCATTCATGAGCCGAGCGTACAACGCGTCGGGCTATCTCTGAACGGTTTGCAATGAGTATTTTTTTGAACGCCATTAATTAATTTCTACTACCGTGACTCCTGCTCCGCCCTCATTTGGTTCGCCGTATCGGAACGACTTCACAAGTGGATGCGCTTTGAGCGATTGTTGGATCTTCTTACCAAGTGCACCTGTGCCCATACCATGGATGATCTCGACTTTATCAACGCTGTGTGATGCGGCATCAGAGAGAAATTTCTCAACCTTTAACACTCCTTCATCGCCGTAAAGTCCGCGCAAGTCGATACGCGGTGAAAATTGTTCATCGAAGTACGTGGATGTCCGCATTGTGCTTCGGGTTTCTTTGCGCGCCTCGGCATTGGATATGCGCTGAAGTTTATCTGTCTTCATTCGCATGGTCATTGAGCCGAAGACTACTTCCGCGTCATTGCCCTTGAGCGAAAGGACATCGCCGATCTGCCCGGGATTTGAAAGCAATCTAACTTTAGAGCCAACCTCTATCGGCAGTTCGCTTTCAACTTCCTCTTTGTTCGTCGCTTCGTAATGCACGGCGACTTTTTCTTGAAGTTCTTTAAGTTCTTCTTTTTGCTTTGCACGAAGTTGTGCAAGCTTCGGAGCTTTCTCTTCTTTTACAGGAGATTTTTCTATCTCCGCCGCCTCGCGTGCTTCGCGTATCGTGCGCTCGACGTATGTATTTACATTTGAAAGAAGAGCATCAGCTTCTTTGGATGCTTTCGCAAGGAGATCTTTTCGTTGCAGAGTTACTTCGTTATGCAAGCGCTCGTATTCCATACGCTCGACACGCGCTTTGCCAAGCTCACGCTCTGATTCCGCTTTCTTCGCTGCGACTTCCTGTTCTTTTCTGTTGAGCGATTCAATAAGTTCGTCAAGACGTGTTGTCTTTGCTCCAGCAAGTGCTCGGGCGCGGGAGATGATCTTCTTCGACATCTCATATCGCTCTGCAATATCAAAGGCGTGAGATGAGCCGGGGATGTTCAAACGGAATTTGTACGTCGGGCGAAGGTCTTCTTCATTGAACTCCATTGAGCCGTTGACTGCACCTTCAGTTGTCTCTGCAAACGCAGCGAGACGGCCGTAGTGCGTTGTTGAAATTGTAAACCCGCCTTGGTTTGACAGATGCTCCAAGATACTTTCTGCTAGCGCACCACCTTCTTCTGGGGCAGTACCGCTTCCTATTTCATCAAGGAGTGTAAGCGTATGTTCATCCGAACGCTCGATGATATCTTTGAGCGTCTTTACGTGCGAGCTGAACGTACTCAAGTCGTCAGCGATAGACTGTGCATCGCCGATATCAACAGCAAGCGAATCAAACGTAGGTACGATAGAATCCGGAGCGGCAGGGATAGGTAAACCTGATAACGCCATGAGCGAAAGCAAGCCCGTTGATTTTAAGAGCACAGTCTTTCCACCGGCATTCGGACCTGTCAAGACAAGCGTACGGTTCTCTTTGCTCATTGCCAGATCGAAGTGTACGGTGTTCTTTTCACCTAGACGCTCGATAAGAAACGGATGACGTGCACCGCGTAAGATGAGCTGGCGGTCATCTACCTTCGGAAAACTCTTGACGTTCGGCGAGTAACAGCTATTGCGCATCGCATAGCGGGTCTTTGAATTGACTGCTTCGAGATGACTTACCGCTTTAAGCGAAAAGCGAATAGCTGGCACAGAGTCGCGCATACGTTCGGTAAGCTTTCGGAGGATCTGATCTATCTCGCGCATCTCGGCGAACTCCAACGAGCGAAGCTCATTATTGAGGTCGTTGGTTTCTTGCGGTTCGATGTAGATGGTCTGTCCCGTCTGTGAAACGGAATGTATCACTCCGCTTACCTGACGTTTATGCTCTGACTTCACAGGCACGACAAAACGTCCGTCGCGTTGGGTAACAAGGGCTTCCTGAAGGTAATCTTCGGCGCTGTATTGCTTGACAAGAGAGCTTAGCTTTGAGCGCAAACGCTCTGCCGTTGCGATTATCTCTCGACGAATTGAGCGAAGTTCTGCGCTCGCAGAGTCTTTAATGTTGCCGGCTTCATCGAATACAGAATCAAGCGCAAGCTCAATGATCTTATCTTCAAATAGATGAATAGCTGTCTTCCAAAGCGTTGGTGCGTCTTTTGTTCTTCTTGCGAAGAACTCTCGGATAGCGCGCATCATGCGGATCGACTCAAGAAGCGGGAGCCCATCGTCTTGATAGATCGTACTGCCTTCAATTTCTATCTTATGAAGCGTCTCACGTATATCATGAAGTCCACCGAAGCTCGGTGTCTCACCTGCCCCGATAAATATGCGAAGTTCATCTATTTCTGCAAGGGAAGTGAGTATCTCGTCAAGTTTTTGCTTTGGGATGAGCTCGTCAGTTACCGCTTGTTTGCCAAGCAGACTGTACCCGAACTTGAGATGGCTTGTAACGATCTCTGCAAACTCTAACTTCTCTGCCGCTTTGCGGAAGGTATGGGGTATCTTGTCGTAGAATGATCGCTTTGCAGCATCATCCCACACAAAATGAATATCATCGTCGAACTCTTGGGGGCTTAACGTTGGCATTACTTTACAGGAGGAGGTTCGGTCGTATCAATTGGGAGCATCTCATCGAAGACGTCACTCTCTTGTAGCTGTGAAAGCAGAGGGCGAAGCTGCGATGCGATGAGTGCTGTTGTGCGAATGGTGAACGGATAGACTATTGTCGTTTGAACTTCTTGCGTAGCAGGGAAGCCAAAGATCCTTGCAAACGAAAAGAGAAGTCCAAGCACAAGTGTCATACGGAGGAATCCGAATGCCGCGCCGAGAATGTTGTTCGCTCCGGCAAATAATCCTTGCTTTGGCTTTATCTTTTTCTCAAGGAATGAACCGATAAAGTAGACGATAAAGAATAAAATGAAAAAGCCAACAACCGGCTGCATATATTTTGCACCGACTCCGATCGCTTTCCCGAATGGC
>DATDEW010000203.1:0-2556 GCA_036522935.1 Kapaibacterium sp. (SeqCode) | reverse complement strand
TGTTACATCGTTCGCCAAGCGGATAAAGACAGCACATGAATCTTCAACTTTCTTGGTATTCTGATAGTATGCCGTACCACTTACGGATTTTACTTCGGGATAGTTCAAGAGCCAAAGTCCCATATCGAGCATGACGATGCCGAGATCAAGGAATACACCGCCGCCGGACTTTTCGCTTTGTCGCTGCCATGCCGCAGCAGATGATTGCTGCTTGAGCCAACCGGATTTAATATAGAATATCTTTCCGAGTTCGCCATTCTCAATGAATGACTTTAAGATCATCACATCAGGACGAAAACGATTGTTCATCCCGACCATTAACTTCCGCTTATACTTATCAGCGACAGTAACTATCTCCTGCGCTTCCTTTGCGGTACGTGCAATAGGTTTTTCGACGAGGATATCAACTCCTGCTTCAAGCGCGGCGATAGCATTGGATTTGTGTGAGTCGGTCGGAGTGCAAATGACTGCCGCCTGTACCTCGGAGCCAAGAGATGAAGAGAGTAAGTCCTCAATACTCTTGCAAGCAGAGCCAATGCCATATCGCTCGGCAATTGCTTTTGCTTTGCGAAGGTCCGGGTCGCAAACAGCGACGACTTCGACATCCGGCATCTTCTTTAAGTTTGGCAAGTGAATGACCTGCCCGATATTTCCGCAGCCAATTAAGGCAACTTTGATCTTCTCCATAGTGCAAAGATACGAAAGTTAGTCGGTAGTCGGTAGTCTTTAGTCGTTAGGGGTCTCGATGAAACACTTTTCCCCATTTTGTGTTATTATTTGAGTATTATTGTCTCGAAATAGCTCCGTCTTATGAAAACTCTATTTTCGCTCCTCCTTCTTGCAGTATTTGCAACGGCTTCGTTGGCCCAAGATATTCGAGTAATCAATCGAGTTGATAAACAAAGCGACCAGCGTTGGAATCATGAAGTAAGCTCATCTGTAATGGCAACAGGAGCTACTGACAATAGCACTCCCGTTCCTTTGGATAAAGAGCGCAGCCTTCAGACCCCGGCGAATAGCGACCTGTCTTTTTCGATACACTTTCCTAGTCAGGTAATTGAGTTTGATGCAGGTACTATCGGTAATATCAAAGCCCATCTTGTCAATAATACCGACGACACGTTGCATCTTGTTTTCCGTCGTTGGCAGACACTTCCAAATGGTTGGAATTCAAGCGTATGTTTTGGCGACCTATGTTATCTCTACTTTGTAGATTCACTACCATGGGGTGGACTTGAGTATTATGAATTTCCTCCCAGAGCAGAAGCAGAGTTTAAGTTAGCGGTCTCTGCACCCGATGGAGCAAGTGATTCAATGGCTGCCTATATCCAGATCCAAGCGATCAACACTAACAATGAAGATTCTGTAGGTTTTTTCCTTGCAGCAAAAGCACATGTACCACTTGCAGCGGTCGGAACATCAGATCCAAAGCCAAATTTCAATATTCAGTCTGTCTACCCTTCTCCGCTCGTATCAGGTAGTTCATTGAAGGTAAAACTTACTGCACCCGATAATGCAGGCTATTCCTATACCATCTTTGATAACCTCGGCAGAGAAGTAGCATTCGGCTCAACACGTCAGCAGCTTATGGTCGGCGAGAACACGGTTGAAATATCATCACTTGATGGATTACTCACCGGCAGCTATTTACTTCGCATAAAGTTCAATGGCGGCGGCAGCGATGCGATACCGTTCCAGGTGATCAGGTAGTTGTTAGTCGTTAGTCTTTAGTCGTTAGACAAGTTTACGAGGCCTGTTCATATCGAACAGGCAGTTTACATTTGACGTGACGGACAGAACTCCGCTATCCGACACTCTCCGCACTTCGGTCTTCGTGCGATACATATTGCCCTTCCGTGAGAGATCAATAGATGTGTCAGCATTGTCCAGTCTTTCTGTGGTGAAAGCTGCATGAGGTCTATCTCTATCTTTTCGGCGTCGGTATGTTTGGTAAGTTTGAGTAGGTTTGTAAGACGGGTGACGTGAGTATCAACTGCAATGCCCTCTGCTTTACCGAATGCATTCCCGAGCACAACATTCGCTGTCTTACGTCCGACACCTCGAAGCGTCGTCAGTTCGTCCATCGTCTGCGGTACTTCCCCGCCAAACTTCTCGACAATATCTGTTGCCATTGACTTGAGCGACTTCGCTTTTTGCCGGAAGAACCCCGTCGTACGGATCACATCTTCAATATCTTCAAGTTCTGCTTGTGATAATGCTTTAGGATTTGGGAAAGACCTGCGAACATCTTTCATCACGATGTTGACTCTGGCATCAGTACATTGAGCAGAGAGTATCGTTGCTGTTAAGAGTTCAAAAGCATTTGTATGATCCAATGCACAATGCGCTTCGGGATAAAGCTTCGTCAGCTCTTTGACAATGTGATCAAACCGTTTTTGTTTATCAGCTTTTGATTCTACAGGCATTGATCAGAACCGATAGTATGCTGCAAATCCGATGCCGGGACCAAAGTATTCTGTAGGTGTACTTGGATCAGTACCGTTAAGTTCATAGGAATATGTTCGCTTCTGATTTCGATAGAGAAGCGAGCCGTCA
>DATDEW010000202.1:0-2167 GCA_036522935.1 Kapaibacterium sp. (SeqCode) | reverse complement strand
CTGCTGCGAAGATGTTCTTCCGCGGCTTTGATGTTTTACGTGAAACGCAAGGGATGTTCGTCTTTCCGGCGACAAGTAAATATCATGCTAAGGGTGAGTATGGTACTCTGAAGAAGATCATAGAGAAAGCAACCAGCTTTTCATATCTCGCTATGGTGCCGCTTTCAATATTACTTGCAATTTTTGCTCCTCATATCTTCCATCTGCTGTACGGGAATAAATATGACGATAGTATCCTCATCTTCCGAGTCCTTCTTATTTCAAGCGCATTTGTGCCGATGGTTATGGTAGGGATGTCTTCGCTTGTAGGGATGGGAAAGGTACAATCCGTCTTTAAGATCATCACATTCTCTCTGATTATAAATGCTGTTTCAGCGCTAATACTTGTTCCAACACTCGAGACGACAGGCGCCGCGATCAGCTATTCGATAGCAATGCTGATTCAGTCGGTCTTTGTATATAGAACTATAAAAAAAGAGGTACCAATCGAACTTCCTGAAATGTTTTTTCGGGGAATCACCGATGGAAAGAACTTTCTTGCGGATAGAAAGTTAAAGAAGGACTAAAACGAACTCATTTGCTACTTGCGCTCATTCTCTCCGTCGTGACTGCCTTCGCCCAATGGGGCGGTGGTATGCTTGCTATTCGTGCCAAACATTTTCCGCATTGGTGGGAGCGGACGCTGCTCGCCCTCGGCGCGGGCTTCCTGATCGCTCTTGTATTTTTAGAGCTTATCCCAGAGAGTTTTGCACTTACGCAAGACCATGAGATGTCCGTACTTGCTATGCTCATTGGCTTCTCTGTGCTTCATTTCTTTGAGCATACATTCGTTGAGCATTTCCACTTCGGCGAAGAGACACATTCTCACGTTCATGAGCATAATTTTCCACATACATCTGCATTCGGGGCTGTCGGTGGCTTAACACTTCACTCGCTTTTTGACGGCATGGCTATTGGCTCTATCGCAAGTGTTCGCTCCGAGCTTGGGATCCTCATTGCCGCGGCTATCATCCTTCATAAGATACCCGAAGGAATGACGGTTGCAAGTATTATGATGATGGGGAAGAAATCGGAAAAGCAGACAATGATGGCGACATTTCTGCTCGGACTTTCTACGATAGTTGGTGCGCTCATTGCTCTCTTTGCGATCAATATAAATGAAAGTGTTATGGGCTTCATGTTCGCCTTTAGCGCAGGTGCCGCTCTTTATGTAGGTGCATGTGACCTTATCCCTGAAATAAATAAGACACGAGGACGTGTTGCCCCTCTGCTTGTATTCCTCGGCATGATGCTCTTTTATGTGAGTATGCTCATGATTGGTCACAGTCACTAAGATGCGCATCCTCTCCCTAATTTTGTTTGTCCTCGTTACGGTCGTCCTTTCGGTACTCTCGATACCTGTTGCCGTACTTGATAGAAGCGGAAAAGGTTATTTGTTTCTTGCACGGCTTTGGTCAAAGATATTTTTACTTCTATACGGAGCTAAACTAAAAGTTATTGGGGCAGAGAATATTGAGAAAGGAAAACCTTATGTCTTTTGTGCAAATCACTCAAGTTACACTGATATTCCTGTTCTTTTTGCAGGCATCCCGATAGATGTCCGACTAATACTGCGAAAATCGTTGACTCGGATTCCTATCTGGGGATGGGCTCTCTTAGCCAGCCCGATGATAATCATTGATCGTTCAAATCCTACAAAGGCAAAACGTACACTCGAAGATGCAGCTAAAATAATTCGTGATGGAGCATCGGTTCTCCTTTTTCCAGAAGGTACCCGAACACATGATGGAAATATCCAACCTTTCAAACGTGGCGCCTTCCAGATGGCATATAAGAGCGCGGCGGAAGTTGTGCCGGTTAGTATAAAAGGCACATTTGAATTTCTTTCACGAACCGAAAAGCTTCCAAAGATGGCTAGTTATATCACGGTTACTATCGGCAAACCATTATGCGTCGATAATTCACTGCCTACCGATCGTGATCGCGAAGCAGACCTGATGCGACGCACAGAAGAGGCAGTCCGGCTGGCGCACTAATCAAATCATTACGAGTATTTCACTGTTATAAGTGTCATGCAATTAGTTACTATCACCTCACCGAGCGGTTCGCGAAGTGTTGCTTTCGGTGGCAACGAACGATTTCCTGTTATAGCAGGACCTTGTGTTGT
>DATDEW010000201.1:0-2443 GCA_036522935.1 Kapaibacterium sp. (SeqCode) | reverse complement strand
TGCGGCTGAAAGCTGTTCGCGACGGATTTGATATTTCCGAAGAAGTGCTTGAGTTCATCGCATCGAACGTAACGACGAATATCCGCGAGCTTGAGGGCTGTCTTATTTCATTAGAGGCAACCATCTCACTCGAAGGCAAAGAACCGTCTATCGAGATAGCACGCGATGTACTCCGCAAAGTTGCTCGCCGCTCCGCGCCGACACTTTCTATCGAGACGATCCAGAAACTTGTTGCAAAGAGCTTTGGCATAGAAGAAGAACTTCTTCGAGCCAAGACACGCAAGCAGGAAGTTGTGCAGGCGCGTCAGGTAGCGATGTATCTCTGCAAAGAACTTACGCCAAGCACACTCAATACGATCGGCTTGCATTTCGGCGGACGCGATCACTCGACCGTCATCCACGCCCAACAGACCGTCGTTGACGACATGCGCCACGATAGCCAGTTCGCAAACAAAGTAAGCGAAATAAAACGCCAGTTAGAGCTGATGCAGTAACGCAGGTTACCAACCTGCATCTGATTTGTAAAGGGCACACGAGTTGTGCCCTTTTTTTATCCCCTATTTTTCCTGCACCAAACGAGGATGTGAGGTGTCTTTAGAAGTAACTCTATGAAGATACTCTTTACACTTATTCTTCTTTTATTTTACGGCACGCTCTCGGCGCAAGGGAGTGGGTGGTATCGACAACCGATCACTACTAAAGCCCCGATAGGGATTCAAAAAGTCTATGACAAGGACAACGCATGGCTCTTTACCTGTAAGCAACTATTCAGAACGTATAATGGAGGACAAAGCTGGTCTCCTAAATCTTTACCTACTCTCCCTATAGATTCGAGTGATTGCAGTACGTATTATTTTCTGACCGATGGCGAGATATACTATTTGCCGAGTTATGGCGATTATAATATCTATCATACACTAGACAGTGGAAAAACTTGGAAAGTGGAAGACTATCATTTGGGTTATACAGGCGCAAGAGGTTTCTTGGCCGTAGGTCAAGATTCCTTTATAGCTCATAACCAAACGAATTATGTTCGTACTACTAATGGCGGAAAGAATTGGAGCTTAAGCTTTTCACTCATTGACTTCAACGAAATGTACTTTTTTAATTCGAGGTACGGATGTGTTGTTGGTCCTTCCAAACTCTGGATCCCAAACCCAAATCTTCCACTTGCTGCTGGTTTCATGCGTACTACCAACTCTGGAGAATCATGGGAGGAGTACTATACCGGTCTTGATTGTGAACTATGGTCTGTCTGGATGATAGACTCACTTAATATAGCTGTTGGTGGCAACCTTCAAACTCTCGGTATTACTCATGACGGAGGAAAGACATGGACGAAGATACCATCAGGAATAACCGAAGGTACATTCCATGATATTCATTTTCCGACACCATTGATCGGATATGCCGTTGCAAGCGGTGGTCACATCTTGAAAACTCTTGATGGAGGTAATTCATGGCTTGAGTTACATAGTGGTCTTCGCTATCAGATTGACACTGTCGACCCAATTTATTTTAACTCAGTTTTTTTTGCCGATAGTGTTAGCGGATGGGTGACAGGCGAAGATGGTCTTATTCTCCATACTTCTAATGGAGGCAAATCATGGGTCAACAATTACATCCCCAAACCCCTCACCACATCCGTCACCCCCGAACCCTTTGCGCGGAAGACGAGCATCAGCTATGAACTTCCAAGCGCGGCGAAGGTGAAGATACATATCTATGACATTCTCGGCAAAGAGTTAGAAGTCCTCGAAAGCCCCGGCGTTCAGGACGCAGGCACACATACCATAGAGTTCGATGGCAGCCGCTACCCCGAAGGTACATTTCACTACCAAATAGAAACCGACGGGTTTTATGGGATGGGCAAGATGACGAAGGTCGTGTATTAACGCGGTTCTATCTGCAGACCATAAGACAAGTCTATCGAGCAATAATAACTTTTTTAATATAAATTTCTCCGTCAATAGTTATATGTAGTACATATATACCTGATGGGAGGTTATGGGGTACTTCCCATTTAATTTGGGAGTTTACTTCTTTCAGACTGCCAGCATAAATCTGCTCTATCAACCTGCCTGTGATGTCAAAGGCTGCTATGTTAATCTGTTGGGGCGGTTTTCCATTGATGCTTATGTTAACAACATCAAGAGCAGGATTAGGTGATACTACAACCGGAACATCGGTCGTTGTAAATTCAGGTTTGACTTTTGTTTTAATCTGACTCTTCCAAAGATTATATTTTTTTAGCTTTCTAGCAGCAAGAGTAAGAGTATCGTCAGTAATTAACCAAAGCTCTTTAAGTTGTTGGTCAAGAGTTGAGAGATGATGAAATGATTTAGGACCACTCTGCCATTTCTTCACCCATGTCTTTCCATCGTCTTCTGTGAGGAATATCCACTGAGTAGCATGCGGAACACCGTCAATAATTCCCCCCTCA
>DATDEW010000200.1:0-4092 GCA_036522935.1 Kapaibacterium sp. (SeqCode) | reverse complement strand
GAATTACTCGTTGATGCACTGCGCCCGTTAACAGGAGAAAAACTACAACTCACATCGAACGACGCAGGAAAGACGACACGCGAAGTATATAAGGAAGGTCTTGCTACGAACATCGCATGCTTCGCCAGCATCTCACGTCATGAAGTGACATACGAAGGCAAGAAGGTCATCGGCTCGGCACAACGGAAATTCGGCAATGCAGTCTTGCAACACGGAAGTATTCTCTTAGATACAGAACATCTTCGCCTGCCTGACCTCCTCAAGATAGACCAAGAGCAAAAAGCGAAGATGAGAAGTTTGCTCGAGAGAGAGTCTGCAACATTATCGGAAATATGTGGGAAGAAGTTGACTGCTGAAGATGTGGCAGATGTGATAACAGAGAGATTGTAAGATGTCACGCAAAGGCGCAGAGGAACCGCAAAGAACGTAAAGTAATAAAGAAGGTCAGAGCTTTCACTCTGACCTTCTTGAAAACTGACCACTGACTGCTTTCTTATGCTAATGTAGCTTCAAGCGTGATCTCGATCGCCGGAGAAAGAAGGCGCGAGATCGGGCAGCCTTCTTTTGCACCCTTCGCATGTTCCTGGAATGCCGCATCATCCATGCCCGGTACTTTTGCGGTCATCACAAGATGGCTCTTGGTGATGGTCATACCTGCATCGGTCTTTTCCATCGTTACATTTGCCGTTGCAGTGACCTGCTCAGGTGTGATGCCGTTATTCTCAAGGCGGACTGCGAATGCCATCGCAAAACATCCTGCATGTGCTGCAGCGATAAGCTCTTCCGGGTTTGTACCCTTTTCTTCGCCAAAACGCTGTGTGAAGTTATACGGCAAGCCGCTGATAACTCCTGAACCTGTTGTGATCGAACCTGCGCCTGATTTGCCAAGTCCTGTCCAAATTGATGTTGCTGAACGTACCATTGTAGTATATATAGTAGGTGGTTAGAAAAAAATAATTAGAATCGGGCTGTAAACACTTCGGGCAGTGGTTAGGTGTCAGCCCGGAGAATAGGAAATCATTACCCGAAAGTATCGTGTTTATAGCCAATAAGGAGTTAATAATATGCAAAGGTACCTCTCATTCCTCCTATCCATGTTCCTCATGGGTTGTTCGCAATGTTCAACGCGTGAACACTATGTTAGTGGCAAGGATACAACATCTTCAAAATCCTACACCATAGAAGTATTTGCTGAAAACCTTACGATTCCTTGGAGCATTGTCTTCACTGATGCAAAAAGAATGCTCTTCGTTGAGCGCAACGGCACACTTCGAGAGATCGCCGGTGGCACGCTCAATCCGAAACCGCTTCATGTATTTCCGGATGCTTCGCAAAACGGTGAAGCCGGACTTATGGGGCTTGCACTCGACCCGTCATACACAACGAACAAGTTCATCTACATCAGCTATGCGTATCAAAAAGATGATAATATGTTCGTTAGGGTCGTGCGATATACCGATGAAACTACGAGCATCACCGATCAGAAGATCATACTCGATAATATTCTCGCTGCGAGCAATCATGCCGGATGCCGTTTACGCTTCGGACCAGATGACAAGCTCTATATAACCACAGGCGATGCTACCGAGAGAAAACTGGCGCAAGATATAAATAGTCTGAGCGGAAAGATATTACGTATCAATGCTGACGGCTCTGTTCCATCCGATAATCCGTACCCGGGAAATCCGGTCTGGACGTATGGTCATCGCAATCCGCAAGGTATTGACTGGTATCCCGGCACAAGTATTCTCTACTCGACCGAACACGGACCGTCTACCTTCGACGGAAAAGGCGGCGGCGATGAAGTAAATATCATCGAGAAAGGAAAGAACTACGGTTGGCCTGTTGTTTCACATGACGAGTCACAGCCGGGTATGGAATCTCCCGTTCTTGAATTCACTCCCGCTATCGCACCAGCCTCAGGGATGTTCTATCGTTCAGATTCTATCCCACTCTTTAAGGATAATTTCTTTTTTGGATGTCTGCGCGGTAATGGTATGATGCGAGTAATAGTTGATCCGACGAATCCAAAGAAGGTCCTTTCACATGAATTAATGGCAGATGTTGATTTTGGCCGTATCCGTGAGATTGCCGAAGGGCCCGACGGTGCGATCTACTTCTCAACCTCCAACAAAGACGGCAGAGGCAGTCCACGAAAAGGTGATGATAAGATATATCGGATACGGAGAAAGTAGGCGTATCTTTGTAAGAGCATATACTACAGTATGCTAAAAAATCATGAAGAAATCACTGATTCCGACTCTTGCTTTTCTGCTCTTTTTCGGATGTAAGAAAAATGTGGAGGATAATCAGCCACCTGCTGATAGACCTGAATATACTCATTCCTACCTTGATTCAAATCATTATTGGCGCACTTGGTATCCAAAAAATACATCATCTAAAGTATTTCTCGATAAGAAGGAGCGCCATGGAGGAAGGTACAGCGTAAACATTTCGTCTGAAGGTGATTCAAATAACTATGGTACTCTTTTCGGCAGAAATTTTGAGAGCAGTTATTTTGCTGGCAATAGAGTAAAATTCTCATACTGGGCAAAGTCTAGAGACATTTTGGGCGAAGGAACTGGTGCAGTATTTGTCTTTAAGCCAATGGATGAGATACCCACAGATATAAATGAAAATCCTTTTGATATATTTAGGGATTTTGTTAAGGACAATACAGGTGTGGACCTTGAAAGCAAGAAAGCAAAGTTAAAAAAGCATTTTTATGATCATGCAGGTTATATTGATAGCTTGCCTATTAAAGGAACAACTGATTGGAAACAGTATGATCTAGAAGTTGATGTTCCCGCAAGAACTTCTTATCTTCGCATTGTCTTCGGCATTGAAGGCAAAGGTTCACTCTGGATAGATGATGTCACGTATGAGAAAATAAAAAAACTTCCTACCGATAGCGCATTTGTTGATCGCTCTGAATATTTCAGTCCGTTAACCGGTCTTGATTTTGAATTTTAAACGATATTGAGAATACTACTGATACTCTCTCTGCTATGTGCAAGTTCATCGTTGCTTGCACAGACCGTCCCGGCTAACTTCGTCTTGCTCGATACGGTTGCATTCATAAAACTTGATATCCGTTACAAGACGGCAAATAACTTCACGGGCGAGCAGCAGTACCCTTCCGATTGGAAAACGTACCTTCATCCATTGGCTGCTGAGCGTGTGGCGAAAGCAGCCGCCATTATGAAAGCAAAGGAGCCTCGGCTTACGCTTGTTGTGCTTGACGCGACACGGCCTGTATCTGTCCAGAAAAAACTTTACGAGAATGTTCGAGGCACACCGCTTGCCCGGTACGTCTCAAGCTCGGGCGGAACGTCAATACATAACTATGGTCTTGCACTTGATTGCACTATCGTTGATGAAACAGGCAAAGAACTCGATATGGGGACAAAGTACGACGAGTTCGTGCCACTCTCGGAGCCGCGCTTCGAGGAGAAACACCTGAAGGAAGGAAAGCTAACCCAAGAACAATACCTCAATCGCCGCTTCCTGCGCGATGTAATGAAGCAAGCCGGTCTGCGCCCCATCCAAAACGAATGGTGGCACTTCGAGGCAGTAAGGAAGACGGAGTTGGGTGGGAGGTATAAGGTGGTAGAGTAATTCTGTTGTATATTTGTATTGACTTAATCACTTACCCAATTGCGTCCTATGAAAAAGCTTATCATTCTTTTTACGGTTTTATTTGCAGTTCCTGTTTCGTCACAAATTACATTGGAAAAAACCTACAATAACAAGGATCATGCTTTCTCGCTTCTACAGGTTGATTCAAATGAGTACTTATATGCTTACTACAATAGTTCGTTTGATACTCTAACTTTGTACAATCTTGACCATAGTCTATACTATTCGATATATATACCAGTTGTTGAAAGTGGGAAAAAATATTATATCGAAAATATATCTCGACGCTTATTCAACCTCGACGACAAGATCGAATTTGCCATGACTAAATCAGGAGGATTTGGAATCCTTAAGATTCTGCAAGAAGACGGTACCGAATTATTTGGTTGCGATACTTGTGATTTTCATAATTCAATGAATTATATTGGCACGGAAGCGGCAGGTACTTCTTCT
>DATDEW010000199.1:0-6422 GCA_036522935.1 Kapaibacterium sp. (SeqCode) | reverse complement strand
GCGTAGCTTTACCATCTCGTCAAAGATGCCCGCGATCTCTGCACCATTACGCAAGAACCACTCGCGCTGTGCGATGAATGCCTCTTTACGGATAGCATTGTCTTGGGTGGTTACGAGACTGCGAAGCTTCGAGAGTGTCATCATTTCACCACGAAACTCAACTTCACCGCCGGCTACAAGCTTATCATATTTTTTTGAAAGCTCGCCTAATTTAATGCGGAGATCACTGTTGATCGGGTCCAGCGGTAGAACCATCGTCTGAAGAACATTCAGAAGGTGCATCCCATATCGTTCGCCGACAGCCGTTTTATGTTTGCTTGAAAGCAGTGCATTGACCAGTGTAAGATTGAGTGCATCCGCAGCGGGTTGAACCTGTTCGCGGAAGTACTTTTCCTTTGCCTCACGCTCAGGGTCAGCCATGTTTTTGCTAAGTTCATGGTTGATGCGGCTTGCTTCACTCATGACAAATGAGTTGAGCGCATTCCAATCGTTATAAAGCTCGATCCATGCGTCGCTGGTTTGTGCTGCTTCAGCAGATCCGATTCGGGAGATAAGTTTTTGGTATTCTTCGCTGACAAACTCGGGAGTAACAGTTGTCGGGCGATCATTATAATGTTTATATGTCATGTGCAATATTTATAAAAACGAACGACAGAAAACCAATATTATTATGGAAGTATTACCCGAAAAAACCCTGCAGGTTGCAAGTCTTATGAATACAGCAATTTATTGGAAAAGATCGATGATGTATTTACTCAATATTGCTCGAATGGGAGCAATAATATCACAGTTCAACTTCCAACGATATATCCAAACCTGTGACCGAATGAGTGAGAGCGCCGACGGAGATATAATCAACTCCGGTTTCGGCAATAGCTTTTACTGTTGCAAGATTCACGCCGCCTGATGCTTCTGTCTCGAATGTAGAGGTATTCATCGTAACACCTTTGCGTAGATCCTCAAGCGCAAAGTTATCGAACATAACACGAGTGACAACACCCTTGCCACATGCAAGTAATGTAGTAAACTGCTCGAGTGAAGTAACTTCTATCTCGACAGGTAACTTCGGATGTGAAGTGAAGTAGGTACGGAGTTTATCTACTACCTTCGTGATGTCATTTCCATTTGCTGCCAAGTGATTATCTTTTGCCATTATCATCTCGGCAAGTGAGTATCGGTGATTCGTCCCGCCGCCCGAAACAACACCGTATCTATCGAACGGACGCAGAAGCGGAGCGGTCTTGCGAGTATCAAGTATCTTCGCTTTTGTACCTTGGGTGCGTTTTACGTATTCACTTGTGAGCGTTGCAATGCCCGACATGCGCTGCAAGAGATTGAGCGCAACACGCTCGGCAGTAACAATAACGGCAAGCGGAGCTTCTATTTCTGCAAGCTTTGTGCCACTGGTAACGACAGATGCATCTTTGATAAGAGGAGTAAAATGTATCTCTCCGGATATACCTGACTGTTGTTTATATGCAGTGAATACTTCACCTGCAATGTCGATACCTGAAAGTATACCGTCGGCTTTTGCAAGGAAATGCGCTTTCCCTCGTTGTGATATGTCAATAGTAGCAGCAGTCGTCGGGTCACCGCGCCCTGTATCTTCTTCCAGAGCTTGTGCGATGAGCGAGCGCATGAGTTCAGTCATCATTTCTTTTTCTGGTCATGTGAGATGCGGATACCATTGAGGACAAGATTTGCTTCGTAGTGAGAAATGAACGGCGCATGTTCGGTAAGTATCCTGGCAAGTCCGCCCGTTGCAACGACGATAGGCTGTTGTTTTGGAAATACTTCTTCGGTAAGTCGCTTCACCATTCCTTCAACCATAGAGACAGCGCCGAAGAGAATCCCTGAGCGCATGCTATCCTCTGTTGTTTTCCCCAAGACACGTTTTGGAAATTCAAGTGGTACAGGAGGTAGCTGTGCGGCGATAGTTGAGAGATGCTTCGCGCCGGATTCTATTCCAAGAGCAATAGCACCACCGAGATACGTACCATCCTTATCAACGCAATCAAATACCGTTGCAGTACCGAGATCAATGACGACAATAGACTTCTTATCTGCACTGCCATATTTTGTGTATGCTGCAAGTGAACCGAGCAAACGGTCAGTGCCTACTTCATCAGGATTTTTATATGCACAGTCGATAGGAATATCATCATGCGAGAGCACGCGAATCTCTATATCACCAAAGATCTCTTTTAGCGCATCACTCGTTGGATACGTTGCTTTCGGGACGACCGATGCGATGCATGCATCCTGAATATCCTTAAAGAGAGCAAATTGTTTTTTCGCTTCATCGGAGATCGTTTTCGTGTCACCACGAAGCGTCGGGAAATTAATCAGAGTCTCGAGAAACTCACCTTGAAATACTCCGCACGTCGTGCGTGTGTTGCCAATATCTATTGCTATGAACATTTACAATCGTAGTGTTGCGTTTTGGAATGCTCGCATATCGCCTTGTTCGTTCATCGCCCAAAGCGAACCTTCATCGGTGATACCAACATATTTCAGGTTACTTTCGGCAGTACCGTCAGGAGCGATGGCATCAAAACGCTCTAACGTCTTCATCCATTCAAGTTCTTTGCGCACGTCAACCATGAGCATTGCGTTCGACGAGTATCGGGTGATCGCATTATCGAGTTCATCAAGCAACCGATTCTGTACCTCATCAAGCCCGAAGAACATATTCGTCTCCATACGGAGCGATGTTGCAGGTGTTCGAAGAGATGCATCAAAGAACATCTGGTTCACATTGATACCAATACCTGCGATGATACCCCGAAGATCGGTACCGGACCAAACGCTATCACAGAGCACCCCTGCCATCTTTCGTCTTCCGACAAGAATATCATTCGTCCACTTGAGTTCGACATCGCGTTCATTGAGTCCCTGGATCGAAAGCATTCCGCGAATCGTCTTGAGCACGGCAAGCCCGGTGAGAAATTGCATTGAAGGAATCAGATACGGTGGTACTTTTGTCAGGACGACGGAAACGAGCAGATTCTCTCCCGGCTCATCGACCCATGAGCGGGTTCCGTATCTGCCTTTGCCGGAGGTTTGGTGTAATGCCTGATAGACATCGCCATGCCGAGCAGAACCCGACTCAAGCATTTGCCGCGCAAGCGTTTGCGTCGAGGCGATCTCCTCATATAGATGAATATTCCACATAATGCAAAATTAAGGAAGTATTGAGATCACTATGAGAAGACTAATACTATATATAGTATTTGTTCTTCACACTTACACCTGAAGACTAACGACGACAAACTACCCCCACAATCTTCATTTAATTTTTTACGTACTGATTCGGTTATACTTTCCCTATGTACGTCTACAAATTTGGCGGAGCTACTACACGTTCGATACGCGGACTTGAATCTCTCGTTGGTATCATTGCTGATACACATCAAAGCGAATCAAAACGGCTGCGCCGCTCGTCTGTAACCCGCGGACTTCCGGGGCTTGTCGTTGTCGTATCGGCTATCGGCCATACAACGCGTCGTCTTCGCAGTATAGCCGAAGATGCCGAGGACGGAAAAGCGCTCATCGCCGGCGAGACGCTGCACCGTATCCTTGAGCGGCACATCGATCTTGCCGAGTCGCTTGATCTCTCTGATGAGATCTATATTCGTACACGCTCCAAACTTGATAAGATAACGGACAATGTTTCGAAGCTGGTTGAAGGAGTTACTATCACTCGCGAACTCTCACGCCGAACGCTCGATAGTTTTCTTGCCGCAGGGGAAGGATTCTCCTCTATTCTTATTTCTGCTCTTCTTGAAGACAGAGGTATACAAGTCGTGCTAGCAGATGCGCGAAAGTTCATCATTACCAATGGCGAGTTCGGCAACGCCGCTCCAAACCTTGATGAGATAACCAAGCGTGCGAATGCTGAATTGCTTCCGCATCTTGAACAGGGCTCTGTCATACTCACGCAAGGATTTATCGGTGCGACGATACAGGGCGAGACGACGACGATGGGAAGCGAAAGCTCTGATTTGACGGCAACACTGCTCGGGACTGCGCTCGCAGCTAAGGAGATAGTTATCTGGAAGACAGTGCCCGGCATCTATACTGCTGACCCTGAACTCATTAAGACCGCCAAGCCGATACGCCATCTATCATTTGAAGAAGCTGATGAAATGGGCAGACGCGGCGTTCGTGCACTCTATCCGAAAGTAGCAAAGCCGTTACTCGAAAAACATTCTGATGCTACCATTCGCGTTACCGCACCGCTCAAGAAAGCGCATCGCGGTACTATCGTTACCGAAGCGGTCGGTGTTATCCGTTCGCCGAAGCCCATCGCCCTCGCGCTTGAGACGAACATTACAACACTTTACATCAAACGACCGAAGGAAGAATATTTAAGCGGCGCGCCGCACTCGGATGAGACATTGCTTTTTGCCGCAGAGACTATTCCGTCATTCGCATTCAAACGTGCATACTACTATTGGGCAAGTGATACGGAGATAACGCTCTCGATCCCACGTGACGAAAAACGCGGACTTATCCGCGCTCTGAAGGATGCCGGCTATAAAGTAGAAGAAGAAAAACCTCTTGCTGCGCTTTCGCTTCTTGTCCGTTACCGTGAAGCATCGCAGGACCTCTCTGCTATCCGCGAACGGATGCTCCGCACGCTCCGAGGTTTTCCGGTACGCGCAGTTTTTCCTGTTGAGTCGAGCATTGTAACCCTCATCGATGAATCCAGAGCTGAAGAAGCCCTCAGGAAACTACACAAGGAATTTTTTGAGTAAGATACGCCTTACTCACTGCGAGTTGAACAAACCCCCCTACAACAATGAACGCATTTCGCATCAATAGCTTCTTCTCGAGGCTTCCGTTCTTACTCATAATTAGCTCAATTGCTATTTTAATAGGTTGCGGTGACGATAGCCCGACAAGTACTAATTCTACTCCTGTTGTAACGACCGGAACAATAACAGGTCATTTAACACGCAAAGAAGATGACAGACCCATCCAGGGAGCAACGATAAAACTCATTCCCTCCGGGAAAACATCGCAAACCCTTTCTGACGGTTCATTTTCCTTTTCAAAAGTTAACCCTGCAACCTACACGTTGGATGTTGATTGGGGTAACAGAGGAAACGGTTCGCTCTCAGGCATCAAAGTAACTGCGGGAAAAAATACGGATGTACCGGTCGAGTTTTCTACCCCGGTTGGTGATTGGAGTCTGACCGTTATATTGAATGGGTCACCTGTTAATTACCAATTGACTTATTTTGATGATCTGACATATGAGGTCAGGGGCCGTATATATCAGACCGGAACATGGAAGATCAGGGATGAGGGGATAACAATGGAGGCAGATAAGGGCAATGATCGTTGGTTGGGGCTATATGACCCATTTCTGATGACAGGGACGATTTCAACAGTAGGGTACACCGGAACGTGGACGGCGATACGTTAAGTACGGAACACTTTCCCAATATCCTTGTTTTCTATCTCCCTTTTTGTGGATAATTCAACATTAACGAAATTTTCGCATGTTTACAGTTCTAGTAGTTCTCATTATCATACTTTGCATCTTGCTTTCACTTGTAGTGTTAGCTCAATCAGCTAAAGGTAATGGCCTTGCAGGCGGGCTTGGTGCTCCGGGTTCTGTCGGTACGATGTTCGGTGTTCGCCGTGCCTCGGACTTCCTGACAAAGGCAACTATCGTTATTGCAGCAATTTTTATGCTTTTCTCGATCGCTGTCAACCGTTTGTTCTTACCGACAAGTACTGGTCAGATCGTGAATCCGCTTCGCGAAGGACCGGCTCCGGTTCAGTCAATGCCGGGCGGCGGACAGCCACAGGCAGTACCACCGGGAGCGCAGTCAGCTCCGGTTCAGGCGCCTGCTCCGGCTCCTGCAGCACCTGCTAACTAAGACGAGTTCTTTTTTCTTCAAAAAGGCGGGTAATACCCGCCTTTTTGTTTTTAGCGCCCCGAGAAAATGAGAGCGGAATGTCTCCCCCGCTTTCACTGTTGATTTTAGTGCTCTGACGCGAGCCATCTCACCAACATGTTGTTCGTATCCCCACACTAAAACGGAGGAGTTTATGCATACACGTAGTATTGCTTTTCTACTGGCACTTCTAATTATTCCTACTGCGCTTTTTGCAGGACGCTTAAAAGTATTTTCGTATCCAAAGCAGATAGCTGCCGGACAAATGGCTGTCATCATTTTTGAGAATCCCGATCTTGAGGCATCGATCGACCGCTCAAGCTGCACTGCAGAAAAGCTTCTCTCATGGGTAAAGCAGGATGTGCCTATTCTTCGCATTGAACAAAAAGGTAAGCAGATCTTTACTTCACTGGGCTCGTATAAAACACTTGGTGACTCGGCTATGGCTACTTTCATGGTACCACCGACGCTCGTTGAAGGTGATGCAACGCTGTTTCTTCTTAATGACAG
>DATDEW010000198.1:0-2860 GCA_036522935.1 Kapaibacterium sp. (SeqCode) | reverse complement strand
GAGATCGGCAATAACCGCAGGGTTACGAGGATCATCTTCAGGAATACCTGCTTCAACCTTACCTACAAGGTCAGCACCTACGTCAGCAGCTTTAGTAAAGATACCACCGCCAAGTTGTGCGAAGAGCGCAACGAACGATGCGCCAAAACCATAACCTACTATAAGAAGAGGGATCTTCGTGACATCTGTCATAACACCCAACTCTTTTACGATAGCGAAGAGACCGGCAACACCAAGCAAGCTAAGCGCTACTACGAAGAAGCCCGATACTGCGCCGCCGCGAAGTGCGGTCTGGAGTGCATCGTTCATGCTTGTACGTGCAGCAGATGCGGTGCGGATATTCGCACGGATCGCAACCCACATGCCCATATATCCTGAAGCGACCGAACACGCTGCGCCCAAAAGGAACGACACTGTCGTCCAGAGTGCGAGACTTGACGGGCTTACCGGATCGTGCTCATTATGAGCGCGGACGAAAGCATAAATGATATAAATTAGTGCAGCGAGTGCTATTGCAAGGTAAGCGATCGTCTTGTTCTGACGAGAAAGGAATGCCTCTGCGCCCTGTTTAATGGCGTCTGAGATCTCCCGCATCTTATCTGTTCCGGTATCGCGGCGCATAACGTCGCGAGTTAGATACCAGGCAAATAACAGCCCGATAACGCTTATGCCGAGAATAAGTGATAATTCCATTATTCTTAAATGTATTAGTAGTTGGTTAAAAAATCACAACACCCAAGCGAAGATCAGACGATCTAAGGGGTAAGATATACTGAATTCGCGCAAAAATACGAAGGAAAGTCTCATAATCCGCTAAATTGCTAAATTAATGAATTGATATTCCCTCATTAGCATAGCGCTTCCTCAAGACCATCCTGCGGTCCATCTTGAAATGTACTCCGGTCGTCGTCATTGAGCGGGTATCGCGGCACCTCTTCTGGTTCTTTCTCCGATTTTTCGGCTGCCCGATCTCTAAAGGTCTCGGGTTTATCATCATTGAGCGGATTCCGGTTTGCACCCTCAAGCTTTTTCTGTGGGTTTTCCCCTAACCCATTGATATTATTCATAATTGATTGTATTTCTTTCTCCACTTTATCCATTTCCTCCTCGGTCGCTACTGTCGGATTTTCTGCAGGAGCAGACTTATGAGATGCTACTACGGCATCAATGCTTGTGACCGAACGGGCAAGCGTTGCGAGCTTCCCTATTCCACCCCGATCCATTTTGCCGGGAATCGGTTTCGTGCGTGTCTGTGTATAGACGATAATTGTTGAACCCTCATCAATAAGCTTCCGCAGCATGAACATAAGCTTATCCTTTCGTAAATACGAGTCCGAGCTCCACTCCCAGCCAACGATGATGAACACTGATGCCTTCGCATGTGCACGAAGACTCCGAAATGCATATTCATCATTCACGAGGTTACCTACCTCCGATGTATAGCCGACAAGACGCGGTATATACTTCTTGGTGGCGTAGTATGAGCTTTCTGTACATTTCGTGATGTGTTCGGTATATTCGTTGAAACGAGTACGTGTGATGCCGCAATTAATAAGCACAACACCCAGTCCGAGCGCAAACGTATCTGTCGCTAACTTGGAAGAATGGTAAAGCATATCGTCTGCGGTATCGGCAACGATGACCGTAAGCTCCCCTTGGTTTATCGGGACGTTATTTATGTATGAATGGGTTGTTTTCATTGGATTATGGTGGGTTTTTACGTGGAAGGATAGTGGTAGTCAGAACGTCGAATTGTCATTCCGAACGGAGTGAGGAATCTGGATCAAGTAGAAATCATCGGAAAAAGGAAAATCCTACAAGTCAGGACGACTGCCAAACTTTTACATACAAATATACAACATTTTTGGGCTCGTCACCTCAAAAACATACATTTAGTTTGTAAAATATTGATTTTTATAGCTTTTATGCGCTTGCAAAAGCTAAGGAGGTTCTTGCTATTACCAGCTTAATTTATTTTGGCGTTGATACTGCCATCAGTGATCGTGATCGTTGGTGGTCCGGGGATGCTGCTGTGATTTTTATTGAACGTGCCATGAAATGTAGCTTTGAAATTTGGGGTTAATTCCGTAATGAAAACAGTAACGCTATCTTGGCTTTCAGTATTTGCCGAATACACCGACGACCGATTTGGGTAGTAGATAAAGTACAAACCCGGTGTCGAACCCTTTGTACTGAATTTTCCGAGCGCAGCATTGCTAAAAAGTAGTTCCAAAACCCTGTCCGATACATCATCAGACGGTCCAAACATATAGAGACTGTCATTTACCTTGAATGTGTTATTTAGCTTTTGCTTATAGGCAACTCCATCTACGGTATAGAACACACTATCCTGCCCTGCTGTCGTAGTTGAGGGAGATGTTTCGCCGCTATCGCATGAGGAGATCATCGATACAAAGAACAAAGCGATAACTACGAAACAGATCTTATTCATAGCGAATGTGCGGTAATACTCTTTGAGATCGTAAGGGTGTTAGGTGATCCTAACGCAAAAATAACTCCCCTCTACCAATGACGGTTCCAAACATTCACCAGTTGGCGATGATACCACCGGTCATCGTAATCGGCGGTAGTCCGGAAGTGATGTCCGGACCTACATTTAACTTACCATGAAATGTAGCTTTTAAATATGGGACCATTTCCGTGACGACAACCGTAACACTATCTTCGGTTTCAGGATAAGCTACAAACGTCGTCGACTGCGCATACGTATAGAAAATGGTCATACCCGGCCTCGTACCCCTTGTACTAAATGTTCCAACCTTAGGGTAGTCGAAATTTAGCAGCCAGTAATTTTCATACGTACTATCAAATCCTGTAAACTGGAAGAGGCCACCGATGA
>DATDEW010000197.1:0-9914 GCA_036522935.1 Kapaibacterium sp. (SeqCode) | reverse complement strand
TACTTAAGCACAAATAACCGCCTCGCAGGCAATGCATACACTTCGCTCAACACATACTACGCTCAGCTCTCCTACCGCGACATGATGATGGCTTACTACAAGTCAAAAACATGGGAGCCGTGGCAGAAGGAAGTTTTGCAGAACGTGTTTAAATAGTCGCTTATACGAATTGGTGTAAAGGCGTTTAGGAAACTAAACGCCTTTTTTTTACCTGCAGCTATCTATAGGAAATGATCAATCATTACTTTGAAGTTATGTATTTTTGTACTTATTATCATCCTGACAAACAATGCGCGTTCTAATACTCATTACGACACTCCTTGTTTTATCATCTTGCTCAAGTAAAAATACAGCTTGGGAGAGCAATAGATATACCGACACAACGATCTATGGTTGGAAGATCAAGGCAAATACTAATGTTATCGCTGCTGATAATTCGCTTCATGCAAAGTGTATTACTCTGTTGACCACCCAATTGAACAAGGCGCAGCAAGTATTCCCTCCGTCCGCACTCCCCTACCTTCGTGAAATGCCTATCTGGCTTGAGATGGAAACTCCTAACAACGTACACATACAATATCACCATAATAGAGCATGGCTATCAGAACACGGATATGATCCTGCAAAAGCTAATTCAATAGAATTAACCGCTACGGAATTCGTTCAGTATTCGCAGATCGATACAAATCAGATCATGGGAATACTTATTCCTGGATACTACACTCGCATAGTAGGCAATAACAATCCACAACTACTACTTGCATATAATAACGCAAGATCTAATGACAATTACAATTCCGTGATAATGAAAGACGGAAAGTCAAAGAGTATTTTCTCTTTCGGCACTGCTTATGACTATTACCTTGCACTATCAGCATCGTACTTCAACATCTCAAGATCAAAGCCAAAAACCCGCGAAGAGTTGAAAGCTATAGACCCTATAGGGTACGATAAAATAGAGATTCTTTGGCGAGTTAAGTAGCATCTCACGGTGGAATAAAATTCTTAAAACTTTAAAGCCCGCCAATGGCGGGCTTTTAAATTGATAGTTATAAACGAACTCTCTACCTACTCACCACAAGCTTTGTTGTCATAAGCTCATCGTTCGTTCGCAAGAGGACGGTATAAACACCATTCGGGAGGTCGGATACATCTAATGGTATCTCATGCGAACCTGCATCCATCCAAGATTTGACCTGTTGCTTTACAACTTTCCCTTGAATATCGACAATAGATGAAGTTACGTACGAAGGTTTGTCTAACGTGTAGTTCATAGAAGAGTACATAGTGGCCGGGTTTGGGGAAATAGATATAGTTGGCGCTGCATAATGCTCAGGTTCTGTTTTGACAAAGGGAGCAACACTTCTCCATACACCACTTGTTGAGCCCTGCGTGTACACAGTTGCGAATATAAAACCAGACGTATCAAATGCAATTTCCCTAATTTGATTACTTGTATAAACTATCTCCCACGACTTTCCTTGGTTCTTAGACACAAGCATATACTTGTTATCAGAGTCGTATGTATAAAGACTCCCTTTCCTATCAACGACTACACCATAATAATTCTCGCTGTTTTGCTTCGTAAATGTCTTACCACGATTTTTCGAAATATAAAAGCCGGAGGATGTATTCGCATAAACGATACTATCTTTGGGGCCATAATTCGGTATGTAGGGAAAACTCGTTATTTGAGTCCATCCTAAAGATTCGTCGTTTGTAACAAATGTTTTCCCATCCGCTGAAAGATACATATTTCCATCAAATCCTGAACGAAGAACTGGGTTAAAACTAAAATTATCATGAGTTGTGCCACTGTTCTTCAATGTCCAGCTTTTCCCATTGTTTTTTGAATAGTAAATATCAGTACTCTTAAATACTATGTAGATAGTCCCTGTTTGAGAAACACTTACAGTGTAGACACTCCCATTTGGTAATTGATCGTTAAGGTCCTTCCAATCTGATTCGCGACGAAACACACCTCTCTCGGTAGCCGCGAGAAGATACCCGTTGGTATCTAAGGCAACTTCATAAATCCTTTCACCTGTGATACCAAAAGGAGAGGTTGCTGACCAAGATTGCCCGTTATTTGAACTAAGGAATATTGCATACGCCCCCTTTGCAACAAGAATTTCCTGTTTATTGAAAAATAATTTAGAGATCGAGGCAAAAGTGTTATCAGGATATTTTGGTCCGGGCAAACTCTTAAATGTAATTGAATAAGCGCTTGATAACATCATGACGCTTGTAACCAAAAAAGCAAGGATGATCTTCATAACAGTACTGATTATTTTAGCTAATTACAAAGGCTAAAATCCGATAGTTCCTTATAGTAAAAAGCCCGCCAATGGCGGGCTTTTGATAGCTAAAAATTAAAGCTTTTCGTTTACCCCTTCGGACCTGCGTTCTTTATCGCTTCGCTGGTGCCTTCGGCGTATTTCTTGAAGTTCTCTTGGAATCTGCCTGCGAGCATCTTTGCTTGTGCATCGTAGGCATCTTTATCAGACCACGTATCGCGCGGGTTGAGCACTTCATTCGGTACACCAGGGACCGTCTTCGGGATAAGTACACCGAAGATAGGGTCGGCATACGTCTCGACGTTATCAAGTTCGCCTGCAAGCGCAGCGTTAACCATTGCGCGTGTATATGGCAAGTGCATACGCTTACCAACACCGTACGGTCCACCCGTCCAACCGGTATTTACGAACCATATCTTCGAGCCATGCTCGTCTATCTTTTTGCCGAGTAGATCAGCATAGACATTCGGATGATGCACCATGAACGGCGCCCCGAAACAGGTCGAGAAGTTCGGCTCCGGCTCTGTTACGCCGCGCTCTGTACCTGCAAGCTTTGCAGTGTAACCCGAGATGAAGTGATACATTGCCTGTTCTTTTGTAAGACGCGAGATCGGCGGAAGTACGCCGAATGCATCAGCCGTCAAGAACACGATGTTCTTCGGATGTCCGCCAACAGATGGGAACACTGCGTTCGAGATATACTCGAGCGGATATGCAGCGCGTGTGTTCTCTGTCTTCGAGCCGTCATCATAATCAGGTGTGCCGTCTGCTTTCAGGACGACGTTCTCAAGCACTGTGCCACGGCGGATCGCATTCCAGATATCCGGCTCGTTCTCTTTCGAGAGCTTAATGGTCTTTGCATAACATCCACCTTCGAAGTTGAACGTACCTTTATCCGACCAGCCGTGCTCGTCATCACCGATGAGCGAACGCTTGGGGTCAGCAGAGAGCGTTGTCTTGCCTGTGCCAGATAGTCCAAAGAAGAGAGCGGTATCTCCGTTCTCGCCAATATTCGCCGAGCAGTGCATCGGCATAACACCCTTGAGCGGAAGTAAATAGTTAAGCGTCGTGAAGATCGACTTCTTCATTTCGCCTGCATACTCCGTGCCGCCGATAAGGATAAGACCTTTCTCAAGGTTCAGGACGATGAACGTCTCGGAGTTCGTACCGTCTGTTGCAGGATCAGCTTTCACTGACGGAATGTCAATGATCGTGAACTGCGCATTGTGCTGTGCGAGATCAGCGACCGAAGGGCGGATAAAAAGGTTGCTGCAGAAAAGATTGTGCCATGCGTACTCATTGATGACGCGAACATTCAGGCGGTAATCCGGGTCAGCGCCGGCGAAGAGATCAGCAACGAAGAGTTCTTTCTCATTCATCGCCGCCTTCATCTTGGTGTAAAGCTTTTCAAAATTCTCTTGTGAGATGTCACGGTTGACCGTGCCCCACCATACATTCTTTTCTGAATCCGCATGACGCGCAACGAATTTATCTTTCGGCGAACGTCCGGTGAATTTACCTGTTTCAACGACGAGCGCTTCGTTCGAAGCGAGTTTGCCTTCCGAGCGCGAGAGCGCTTCGGCATAAAGCTCTTCAGGAGCTAAATTAAAATGTACCTTACTATGGGAGATGCCGTGTGCATCAAGTAATCCTGTAAGTTGGTTCTTTGTTGACATATTCTCTAATTTCAATAAAATAAATATGTTATCATATCTGCCAATTGTGACGGATATGAACGAGGGATAAAGTATAACAACCCTGCTGGGCGTCTTGCTCCGATAATTTGCTCTTAAAAAATCTCATAAAATAAATCGGAATCCCTGAAAATTATCACTCCGGAGTATAGATAATATCCCCTCGTTCAGGTGAGTATTTATTGGGCATTAGCTTACCATCAGGATGATTTTTCATTTTGATATCGTCAAAATAAGCTTTAATCCCTGTCGCTATCTGTAAAACAGGAGAGTTCTGCAAATGATAATGCAGATGCGGCTCGCTGGAGTTTCCGGAGTTGCCGCAAAGACCTAAGACAGTACCTTTCTTTACTCTATCGCCTGACTTAACTTTCACACTTCCCTTTTTCAAATGAGAGAGAACAGAATATTCCGAATCCGAATGTTGAATGATTACACAATTGCCAACGGCAGAGTATTGGTTAAGCGAACCGGGGATATTATCTCGAACGCCGTCAATGGCTTCCGTGACAAGTCCTGCAGCTGGAGAAAGAACTTCCTGACCGTATGAGTAGTAGTCCTCGTTCGTCTTGCCGTCGGTCTTAAAGCGGCGACCATCAGGACCAAGCTTCGAGACATCAATTGCAGCACGCTGGTTCTGCACATTGACATGATAATTATTCTCTTTCGTATCGCCGCCCCAGAGAACATACCAATCACCATTGAACGGCAAAGCAAGGGTGGTCGCATTCATCGCAGGTGTGACAAGCGGCGGAACATGTTCTTTAAAAAGAATACCCGATACTTTACCAAACTTATCTAATGCAAGTTGAAGATCAAGAATACCACGCTCGAACTCTACAGGAATAACAGCAACATCTGGGCTGATAAGCTGTGATGAGCCCATCCGAGTTATCGCCCCAAGCTCGCGGCGAATATCATCAAGCAGGGGCTGCATCGTTGTTATTGGCAATGAACGCTTCAGGTTATCATCGAACTCATGTTCGATGATAGGATTGTAGTTGTTCTCATTGAACTTCTCACCGATGCGCTTAGCAACGGTAAGGAAACGATCAAGCTTCTTGTCGTCCTGACTGTATGAGGATGTTGCCAGTACGAGAAGCAACATAAATAATAATATACGCTTCATAGAATTCTTTATTGATAAAACATAACAGGGGAGTCCGTGAACGAACTCCCCTGCTCAAACAAAATTACGATACCGTTTTATGCAGTCGCCGGTGTCCCTGTGTTCTTATTGGTCGAGTTGACAATAGCAGAGAAGATAAGTGAAATTATCATTCCGCCAACTGCAAACATAACAAGTGTCCAGATAGCCATTGAAGTCGGCGAGAACATCATATCCATCATACTCGTAGCTTGCTCAAGCTGCTCGGGTGTCATTTGCTGTTGCTGCATATCCATAAGGGCTTTATCACGGATCATGTCCAGAAACTCAGGTGATATCATCGCGAAGAAAATATACGTCCATATTGCACTGAATGCCGCACCGATTAGTGATATGAGAGTCCCCTCGACCCACCCTCTGCCGAATGTAAAATCACCGGAATCCTCATCACGTTTCTGCTTAATACCTAAAAATAAACAAACGATGCTAATGAGAATTGTAGCCCAATAGATCAATTGTGAAGCCCCACCGACCTCACCTGTCTCCAATGCTTCAGTAGGGTTGCTGATAGCGAGCCCGACAAGTCCGAGGACGACATTGATGATGACAATGATAAGTCCCCATTTAAGAAAGTTTTTCATAGAAAGTAGTTAAAGGTGAATATGCAAAGATACTGAAATTTTCAGAAGAGCACCCAATTCTTGGGTTCTCCCTAAAAATACTTTAAGTTATATGTACCCAGCGGTTGGAATGTCCCGCTGACTCGAAGTCCTTTTGTTAACTTCTGTAAAAGAGAGTTATTGTTACCCGGATCAGCTATAAATATCAGTCGTGCCCGAGTCCCTTCTGCAAAGAGGATATAGACGATCTTCCCGCCTGCATTGGAATAATGAGGCAGGACAATTGAAGTCTGCGAAAAGAGCGCATCATCAAATGGTTCGTCATAGCACACCGAATCAAGCGATGTACCTGAATCTATCCTAGATGCAAACTTTGCGCCGGAGAGTGCCGTCAGTGTAATATCTCCACTGGAAGTATCAGGCCGTATCTGTGCCTCCGGTCTATCGGTCACAATGAGGTCATAATACTGGTTCGTCTGTCCGATGAAAATGAGAGTATCTATCTTTACATCACGTACCCCAACTTGCGGCACAGACCATGCACCGCTCCAGACGAGCAGCGTGGAGTCAGCACTTTCGGTACTATCATTTCGTAATGCCTTGATAGAAAACGAATATGGTATGATCAAGTTTTGGCTTGATGTTGCAGGGACGTTAACAGTGAGAAACGTCTCAAGCTTTCCTGTACGAACGGTTTGTATCAGCGATTTCGTATTTGTATTATCCCGATAGCGAATGATATACCCTGAAAAACCGGGGTTACTTGCCGAAGGCGACTGTGACCATTGCAGACGGACAAGATTGGGACCTATCGAACCACCCATAAACACAGTTGGTGCAATTACCGGATCAGAGTCATAATCGAGCGAGGCATTTGCATAGTCCTTCGAGAGCGTGATAGAGTCAGGAAAAGTAGGATCAGTAAATTGCTCGCCATAGACACGAACAGAATACCTATTGCCACTTGTGGTTTGGTTCGGGAAAATATATGAGGTGTCACTCCTCGGCACGTGTGCTTTGGCAAGTATCGGCTCAAGCAATGAGTCTTCACCGATGTATGCTGAATCGGAATATTTTGCAGATCTATAAAGCTCAATATAATATCCCTTGAAATTTCCTTGGGTATCGGTCGGGGAAGGAGTCCACTTCGCTTTGATATCATTTGTGCCGGTTATTGCTTCCAGTGAAGCAACTTGCGGCTGCAAGACAAGACGCGGGACAATCGTCGGCTCATTGATAGGGTCACCGAGACATCCGATAAGAATACCGCCAAAAAGAAGGGCTATAAGAACTGCGTACCTATGCTGCATAAGTTGATAAGGCATTCCGGAGGAAGTCTGTTCCCGAAGTTAGAGGCAAAAAAAACCGGATACATTTCTGTATCCGGTTTGTAAACCATGAAAGAAAGCGGTGTGATTACTTCACAGCATTCTTTACAACTGCAACAGAACCTTCGCCCGCGAGCTTCGGTACTGAGAAGCCGCGACGTGTGATCGGGCGAGATGCGTATGCCTTACCACCAAGCGGCTGGTAGCTGACAATAAGATCAACAGCTTTTACACCGCCAACCATTCTGAAGAGCTTACCATCTGCCTGCTCCTTAACCTCAACACGAGCGTAGTTACCTTCCATCGTCTTTACAAGAACGATAGCAGAACCGCCTGTACGGTTAAACTGATCGAAGTACTTCTTTGTCGTGATACGGCTTGAGAAACCAGATGAGTAGTAATCAGCATCAAGACCGCCATTAACGATAAATACTGTATCGCCGAGCTGTGCTGACTTACCTGTAGGTATCTGTGAGCCGATAACATTTGCACCCTGCAATGAGAGGAATGC
This sequence comes from Kapaibacterium sp. (SeqCode), assembly GCA_036522935.1. Lineage (GTDB taxonomy): Bacteria > Bacteroidota > Ignavibacteria > Palsa-1295 > Palsa-1295 > DATDEW01. The sequence goes on along the minus strand of DATDEW010000197.1, from coordinate 2,356 downwards.
TGCATCAGCTGTCGGGTCAGTTGCAAGTACGAGATCTATCTTGAGCGAATCCGGGCTGTTGATAGAAAGAGCTTGTGACTTTGCACCATTGTATGAAAGTGCAATACCACTCGGCTGACCTGCGCCTGAACCTGTTGTCTCATAAATGGTAAGGCCTTGTGTACGAATAGCGGTTGCCCATTCGAAACCGGTTGTACGCCCACCAACAGAAGCAACTTTCACTGTGTAAACCGTGCCTAATGAAAGACCGGTTACAGTTGCAGTGGTCGTTGTTCCCATCGCTGTTGCATTGCGCTCTGTACCGTCAGGTGCTATGACAATAAGAGTATCTGCATCAACATCATCAGATGAACGCGTCCACGTTGCTGTGATCTGGTTCTCATTGAGGGTATTGACCATAACATCGGTCGGTATACCAACACCAGGTACGATCGGATTGTCTTCTTCTGTACATGAAGAAAGACCGAATGTAAGACCCATAGCAACAGCAAGGGTCATGAGAGAATAACGTAGTTTCATTTTAAGTCTCCTAATTAATAGTAAAAAAAACTCTTCATCCGACACAAGACAAAAATCATGCCACAGGTACGGGTATGAGAAACGATACCGTTCAAAGGGGAAGTTCCATGAGAGATTGAGGTGATTTCATGAAATCTGAGTCAGGTATAGCACATCAAATTAACACCCATTCATCCTTAGTAATTGCAAATATCTTTGTGTCCTGCCACCTACCCCCCAAATGTAGCGCTTTTTGGGCAGTACCCTCATATCGGAGACCAAGTTTCTCAGCTACCCGTAAACTGGCTTCATTTTCGACAGCTATCCACAAAGAGAGCCGGTGAAGGTTAAGTACCGAAAAAGCAAAATCAAAGATGGCGCGTACAGCTTCAGTAACGTATCCTTGGTTGAGATAGGGAAACCCTATCCAATACCCGACAAATGCCGACTGTGCTACGCCGCGGATCACATTCGTAATTGCGATCTGTCCTACAAGCTTATTCGTCTGTTTTTCAGATATAAGAAAACGGTAGTCAAGCCCCATTTCCCACCTGTCCTCGACGGTCAGTATCGCTTCCTTCATCCACTTGATTCCTTCGGCGTCGCTCTTGGCTTGTTCTTTGACAGGGCTAAAAGGAGCAAGATGTTTCTCCATACCTTCCTTTTCAAGGAAGTAGTACTCTTCGGCATAGCTATACCCAATCTTTTTCAAGAGGAGCCGCTCCGTCTCGATCCGCTTCGGGATATACGAGGAAGGTGTATGTTCTTCGCTAAAGCTCATGATTTCTCTAAGACCTGTTTCGTTTTGATGTGACGGTCCCGGAACATCTTCCGGACAATGCTCTTCATTATCAATACATCACCTATCTTACCGATGACTCCAAGTGGCAGTTCATAATCAAACGTATCGGTTAGCTCACAGGAAGTATCACTTAGGCGCTTAATATCACGTTGATGACAAAATCGTTTGAACGGACCTTTGTGGGCAATGTCAGTTATGCGAAACGGACGGTCGTACTCTGCGATCTCAACGATCCATTTCGTTTTGAAGAGTCCGAACTGCCTTATATAAAGCTCTATCATCTTCCCTTTTGCTTCGCCTGTTGTTTTCAGGATTTGTACTTTCATCCATGAAGGCGAGATCAGCGGAAGGTTTCGGGTATCGGTATGAAAGTCAAAGACCACTTCTGCAGGAGCATGAATAACGACAGAACTCTTGACAATTGCCATTTAACTCAGCGCTTTGATAACTTCATCAACATGACCCTTGACCCTCGTGACATTAAATATATGTGAGATATATCCCTTCTCATCAATGATGAATGTAGTACGAACTACCCCGATATATGTTTTTCCGAATGTCTTCTTTTCACGCCAGACTCCATATGCTTTAACAATGGAATGGTCTGTATCTGCAAGAAGTGTGAACGGAAGGTCATACTTTGTTTTAAACTTGGCATGTGACGCTTCGGTATCCGGACTTACTCCGATGACGACGGCATGTTTTGTAAGACGCGAAAAGTTATCGCGAAAAGAACATGCTTCCGTTGTGCAGGTCGGTGTGTCATCAGTCGGATAAAAGTATAGGACTACCTTTTTTCCTTTATGATCTTTAAGCGATACTTTCTCCCCGTTCTCGTCGGTCGAGATAAAATCAGGGGCTTTGTTTCCAACTTCCAGCATATTACTCTTGGCTTGGTTTAAATTGTACGGTCATGTCTCCTTTTGTAACGATAGCTACTTTCCAGTGTTGCCCTTCCTGCTTTACCATCCAAAAGTACGCTGACTTATCCCCGTCAGGTGTCAGCACACGGACAACGCCTGTCGCTTCGATCTTATTCGTGTCAAGAAGGACGCC
>DATDEW010000196.1:0-6788 GCA_036522935.1 Kapaibacterium sp. (SeqCode) | reverse complement strand
ACTCCATGGCGGTGCAGGTCAGATATTTTCAATTTCGGCAGAGTTCGGTCAGTCACAGTATCGCACGTTCTCGCTAAGCTTCCAGGAGCCCTGGCTCTTCCAGGAACGCACGATACTTGGCGTATCGGCATACTTCCAGACAAGCAACTACTTCTATGCAATGAACCGTTTGGGTGCGTCGCTCTCACTCGGTCGTCGTTTGCGCTGGCCTGACGATTACTTCCGTATCGATGGTACACTTCGTGCTGAAAAAACAGACGTCAAAACAGGTGGTGGTGTCTATACTCCGGGTAAGCATGATGAAGTAAGTGTACAGGTCGTCCTTACGCGTAACTCGACTGATGATCCGCTGTTCCCGGGACAAGGTTCGGAACTTACCTTCTTGACACGTCTTGCATATTTACCGATCAACTCACCACCACCTGATCAGCCCGCTAACTATTATAAGAATAGTTTGACGATGAAGTTCTATACGCCGCTTGCTCAGTTCGGTGTATCACAAAAGCTTGTCCTCGCTACGATCGTTGATTTTGGTCAGCTCGGGAAAGTTAGTTCGCAGCCATACATCACACCGTCAGAACGCTTCACTATGGGTGGTGCCGGATTCGCTTCAGGTTTTTATACGATCCCTCTGCGTGGATACGTAGATGCAAGTATCGGGCAAGAAAAGTCACCGACAGGCTCCTTCTCTGAAGGTGGCGCAGCATACGCTCGTTACGTTGCTGAGCTTCGCTTCCAGATCTCACGCGAGCCGATACCGCTATTTGTCCTTGCATTCGCCGAAGCAGGAAATGTATGGTCTGATTGGGGACATGCCGATCCCTTCGACTTAAAACGCGCTGCCGGTTTTGGCGCAAGAGTGCAAGTACCTGCCGTTGGTCTTATTGGTATTGATGTCGGCTATGGCTTCGACAGCCCATATTCCTTCGGCACAAAATCCGGATGGCTCACTCACTTCCAGTTCGGAAGGTTCTTCTAAGTGCAATCGCCTCTCCTTGATAAGGAGAGGGTGAGGTCATTATTTCATCTCAACAACTTCATTGGTCAGATCACCAAGCAGGTCTATCGAACATGTGACCTTGTCACCAATTTTCAGCCACCAGTTGTCAAAGACCTTTGAGCCATTAAGCTCTAAGAAACAACCTGTGCCTACCGTGCCTGAGCCAATAACATCACCCGGATAAAGTGTAACGCCATAGCTTGCACGTTCTATTATTTGTGCGAATGTCCAGGACATATCCTTCAGGTTGCCGCGTGATACTTCCGTATCACCAACCTTGCAAGTCATCGTAAGGTCATAGCGGTCGCCCTTCGCGCCCGGGATGCGTCGTGATTCCAATTCATCTTTTGTCACGAGATACGGTCCGATCGCCGTTGCAAAGTCTTTTCCCTTGGCAGGTCCGAGCGAGAGCTTCATCTCTTCCATCTGCAAGTAACGTGCAGACCAATCGTTCATCACCATATAGCCAAAGATATGCTCATCAGCGTTCTCCGCTTTGATGTTACGTCCTTCTTTACCGATAACGATACACGCTTCAAGTTCGAAGTCAAGTTTCTTTAAATGCTCTGGCATTACTTCCATAGGTCCCGGACCGATGACTGCCTGATGATTTGTAAAGTAGAATACAGGAAACTCGTCAAATTCTTCTATCATCTCCACTCCGCGATTGCGACGCGCTGCCTCAACATGCTGACGGAATGCATATCCATCACGCATCGATGTTGGGCGCGGGACGGGAGCGAGGAGCTCTTTATCAGCAGGTACGACCATGTTGAGCTTTTCAAGTTCTTCCAGTGATTTTTTACTGCACCACTCATACACTCCTTTTGCCTTTGCAAGCACTTCATCACCCATTGAAAGGAAGGAAATGATGTCCGAGGGGAAACGGTCACGGCTTTCTTCACCACGTTGCATAGCGTGTTGATGGACGGCAACCTCAAGGTCGATCACCCTATTATAAAGGATAAAACCAAGACGCCCCTTTGGCAGATATGGATGATTTGGATTCCCAAGAGCAGCTTGCTCTGCAAGTTTCATAAACTCCGCTGATGCACCTTTGAGAAGCGATAGTGATCCTATCTTCCCGTTATAAGTAACGAATTTCATATTTTTATCAAATAAAAAAGGACGCTTTTTCAAGCGTCCTTTGTAACAATCCTCCGAGATAGAGAATTACATTCCTGAGAACTTAATATCTGCAGGAATCTCGAAGGCGCTTGCCGGTGGAGCTGTCTCTTCGATCTTCGTCATTTCCATCTTCATCATCTGTCCCATTTCCATCTTGACAGGGAAGTTATTCCATATCCAGAATTTGCCCTTCATATCAGGCTGCGGTGGTGCGCCGGGTGCCGCTTTTGGCTTTTGAGCATTTGCATTCTGATCAATTTCATAGACCGTACATTCTCTGCCACCGATAGTTTCTTTCCCGATCTCTTTGATACCCTTTGCTTTAAGTTCTTCAGGTGTCATGTTCGCAAAGTTCATATCATCAGGTTGAGCTTTCATTTTTTGACCTGTCTTCTTGATCATATCCATGATATAGCTCATACTGTCCTTCGTGATATTAACCTGGTGCATTTTCTGCCCCATCATATCACCGGTTGTCTCATTTCGCATTTTTGTACCCCAGTCATCAAACAACATTTTGATCTGGACCTTCTGCCCCATCATCTCCATGGTGCCTTCAGCGATACCCGCTTTCATTTTGAACTTTGCACCTGCCGGAGCATTTGTAGAAGATGCCTGTGCTGCTTCTGCCTTCTTTGTTGAATCGGCTGTACCCGGAGTATCGGATTTTCCGCCGCATGAGGTAAGCTCAAAAGCTGCAAATGTAAGTAGTACAAGTAATAGTATTTTTTTCATTGTATATTGTATAAGAAAAATGTTCGTAGGGTAGTAGTAGTGTTCATGCTAAGGTTTTACTGTGCACGAATCTCACCTGTGACTTCTATAACGACAGGAATGCCATCTACAGATGATGGTATTTCTTTTTTTATCAGTTCGGTCGAAGACACAACAAATACTTTCACGCAAGGCTTATCCTGATATCTCCCCTCGCCGGTGCCGATAACTCCCTCCACTTGCATCCAAGTGTCCGAATACTTCTCAAGTATCTCGCTAACGGTCATGGTTGTCTTGGTTGTAGTCGTGTCTTTTTTCGAGATATTCGAGGTTGAATCGCATCCCATTAAAAAGAGTACTGTTATGAAGGTAAAAAGCTTTGTCATAAAAGAAAAGGGACAATCAATTGACTGTCCCTTTTGCTAAAACAATCGTTTTGAGTCTTAGTTCGGTATGATAGACACATTAAATGCATTAAGGACATTCGTTATCCCATTTGCAAATGTACCTGTGTTGCCGCCTGCGAAAAGCAAGCCTACCGGGTTGTTTGTGTTATCATCTACGATGAGAGATCCTGAATCACCGGCCGCGCTAAATGTGCCCGGAGTGATATAGAACTGACCTGCAAATCCCGCTACACCCTTGCTGTACTGAACATTAACCTTGACATTAACTGCACTTACAATACCATTCGTAAGTCCTGTCGTTCTACCAACTTTTTTGACTGACTGATTGATGAATGCATTAACCGGTGCTGCAGTCGGTGTATACGCTGCACCCAACGCCATTTGGCTTGTAAATCCGGTAGCTGTAAACTCTGCAATTGCTGCATCAACCAAGTTGTCTGCATTTCTGCGCATGGTAATGGTTACAAACTTAGAGAGCTTTGCGATCTGACCTGTCTGTACGCAATTGGTTTCAAAGCGGCCCGGTTGGTCAATACGCTCACCGATAGCAGCTTTGTTCTCACGTGCAAGAACATGATTGTTACTTAAGATGTACATCTTACCGTTAGCATTATCACTGACTACACATCCAAGTGTTCCGGCAGCGCATTCTTTATCATTACCAATGCTTACGCCGCTCCAGATCGGAGTGCGGTATGTTCCGGTATAGACTGCAAGTGCTTTTACAAAACCAACCGGTTCGATGCGCGTTTTAAATCCGCCAACTGATCCGGGATATCCCTGCATACCAAATCCTTCGCCCGTAAAGAGATAAATGACCGGGGTACCATTCTGATCTGCGCCGATACCTGTACCGATAACATTCGGAATTGCCAACAACTCATCATTATACTTGTTCTGCACTTCGATAGCTTTTGCTACCTCTGTCTCGTCGATCTTCGACGTGCTTTGAGTAGTTTCCGGTGCTGATGATTCAGGAGTGCAACCGGTAAAAATACCGGATGTGAAAACAATAATGAATGAAAGGGTTACTAACCATTTCATGTGATTTCTAACCGATAACATAATTTACCTCTTTTGTGATAAAAACGTGATAATTGGGATACAAATATACAACATTTATAGGAAAATGCAAATGTATTCAGAATTCTCACCGTAATCCTATTGTTTGAATTGCCTTATCGTCACTAATAATAACATAATTGAGCACTTCTTTTGACATAATTGTTCTCTCGGTATGTGATAAGAGGTCATAACCTCTCCACATTTGATTTTCCCCAAGAAAGCTTCCTGCTCCGGTAATGGCAATCGACTGCAAATAAAAACGGTACTTTACCCCTTCTGTCGTCTTGACCTCTATTTTGAGCTTTTCGGTTACCGGCAAACGGTACACTTTTCCGTCTGTATCTACCACGGGGATCTCGACCGGTTTTGCGCCTTCAAACTTCCATCGAAGAGAATCAGCGCCAAAGCGCTTGGTCTCGTCTTCACCCGGCAGGCGGTAATTATAGGTGGTGGCACAAGAGGTCAGAAAAACAAGGGAAATTATCCCTGCCAGTAGTAGTGTTTTCATGCGCTGTTTTACTCGGAAATAACGGCTATTACAACAATAGAATGGCAAAAAAGAAAACTATAGATTTAAACTGGCTGAACGTCGCTCGAACGGTCCTCACTTCTCGGGCAATTGACTCCATTGAAGAAAAAGAGCTTGTTCCCCAAGGACTAGTCACCTATCAGTTCTCTGCCCGCGGGCATGATATGATTCAGGCGATCCTCTCCGAGCTTATCAACCATCCGCACGACGGCTCCACGGTTTACTACCGCTCACGTCCCTTCGTTCTTGGTCAGGGTTTGACACCGGAAGAATCAATGGCTGCTTCAATGGCTCTCTCAGGTGGCATTCATGGGGGCCGCGATATCGGTGTCGTGCATTTTCTTCGCTCACGCGGCAAGTCAACAGTTCTCCCAGCATCTGGTGATGTCGGCGCGCAGTATTCACCGGCTATCGGCTGGGCACAAGCTGTTCAATACTACACGAATGTATTAAAGGATGATTCCTATAAAGGAGCTATTGCAGTTGCACTTGGCGGTGACGGCTCAACTGCGGCAAACGGTTTTTGGGCAGCTCTCAATGTTGCAACAACGCAAAAACTTCCGTACCTCTTCTTCATTGAAGATAATGCATACGGTATTTCCACGACGAGTGATTTTCAAACGCCCGGACGCAATATCGCAAAAAATCTTGCTTCGTTCACGAACCTCAGGATCTATGATTGTGATGGTACCGAACCGGAAGAAGCTGCAGATAATATAAGTGATGCAGTATCGTATGTACGCCAGTGGAATGGACCGGCTCTTATCCGTCTTTCGATCCCTCGTCTCTCTGGTCATTCATTCGTTGATACACAAGCATATAAAGGCGAAACGCTTCTCAAGAAAGAACGAGCGAATGATCCGCTTCCTAAATTAGAGAAGTTCATTACGAAGAACTTCATCTCAAAGAAAGAATGGGATGCTCTCGTTTTAGAAGTTGAAAGTGAAGTTGCTGCAGCACGCGATAGAGCAATTGCATCACCTCCCCCTGATCCGGGTACTGTTCTCGAGCATGTGTTCTCGAACATCGAGCCGATCATTATCCCAATAAAGCATGAAGGCGTCCGAATGAACTTACAGGATGCAGTTCGCAAAACACTTGAAGTAGAACTTGCACAAAATGACAAGCTTCTTATCTTCGGTGAAGATGTTGGTGCCAAAGGCGGTGTCCATGGCGCGACTGTCGATCTGCAAGTCAAGTTCGGCAAAGACAGAGTCTTCGATACATCGCTATCAGAAGAAGCCATCATCGGAAGAGCAGTTGGTATGGCGTATGCAGGCCTTGTGCCTGTACCGGAAATACAATTCCGAAAGTATGCAGACCCTGCAACAGAACAGATAAACGATACAGGCACAGTTCGCTGGCGTTCACGTTCACAGTTCTTTGCTCCGATGGTCGTTCGCATACCTGTTGGTTATGCAAAGAAGACCGGTGACCCGTGGCATTCTGTCTCAGGCGAAGCATCCTTCGCGCATCAAATAGGTTGGCGTATTGCATTCCCCTCAAACGCAGAAGATGCCGTAGGACTTTTACGCACAGCACTACGAAGCGAAGACCCGACATTCTTCTTCGAACATCGTGCACTCCTTGATACTCCTCCCGGACGTGCAAATTATCCGGGCGATGAATTTATGGTGCCGTTCGGCAAAGCGAAGGTAATCCAAGAAGGCTCTGAGATTACACTCGTTACTTGGGGTGCAATGGTCGAGCGTGCTAAGCAGGCGGCGGATAGTGTATCAGCATCGGTCGAGATACTTGATCTTCGCACTATCATCCCTTGGGATAAAGAAGCTGTTTTGGAATCTGTCCGCAAGACAAGTAAAGTACTTGTGCTTTGCGAAGATAACTGGACTGCAAACTTTGCGGCTGAGGTTTGCTCAACAATTTCGCAGGAAGCATTTGAATCACTTGATGCACCCGTCGAGCGGCTCGCTACGATGGATGT
>DATDEW010000195.1:0-4658 GCA_036522935.1 Kapaibacterium sp. (SeqCode) | reverse complement strand
CGTGTCTAATTACTGTTTTTTAGAGGATTTTGTTCCTATTATATTATTATTCCGAGGGAACCGTCACCGCTTCACTCGCAACATCCACGCCATATAGCGACTTGTAGCGCTCATAATACTCACGAGTGAGTATCGTAAGTTTGGAGGTTTTTGCCATCCCGATAATCAGTGTTTCCCTCTGGGTGATCTCTGTATCACTCTTCTCTTCTATCTCTTTGATGATAAGTGCGAACTGTTCAGCGTACCGGTAATTAAACCCAAGTACTCGAACTACAGAAAGCATATTCTTGAGAACTTCCCTCTCGGCCTCATTCTTCGCCAAACGAAATATCTCAAGCGCATTATACATGGTCGTATAACATACACCTTCTAAAAGTGCAGTGCGAAGAAGTGAATTACGCGAGACAAGATACTCACCAAGCACATCCGTCTCTATAAGAAATTGCTTCATGGCTTCAGCAATGCTCCTTCAGATGACAAGCCAACTGCAACAACTTCAATAGGAAGCTGTTGAATGCGAGCAATTCGTTCAACATCGCTTTCATTGCCATCTGTATCATCAGACCACAACACAAGTTTCACATTAAGATTTTCGGCGAAGATAGGTGAAGACGCATCAAGACGAACAAGCCACGAGGAGCCATCACGCTCAAGCCGTCCATTTGATAGGATAGGTGTTGCATTCATGCGAAGTTTAACCAGTGTAGGGCAGAAGCTGTTCCAATGCTATTCTCTATCAACTTTTCCTCTGATAATCGCATTCTATATCTTTCGATTTCACTCTAAAGATCAATCTATATTTATGAAGAAATTATTAGTTCTTCTTTTGGCAGGTATGTTCGTTATTTCTTCCTGCTCTAAGAAAGAAGAAGGCGTACACTCACTCCGCGATGCAAAAGGCGGCAAGAAGTACGGCGGTACGTTCCGCCTCAATGAAACAGGTGATCTCCGCTCGATGGACCCTGTCCAGATAAACGACGCAACAAGCCGACACATCGGCGAGAACGTCTATGACCAGCTCCTTGAGTTCAATGACAAGCTCGAACTCAAACCCTCACTTGCAAAGAGCTACGAAATTTCCCCTGACGGCATCACCTACACGTTTCATCTACGTGATGATGTCTATTTCAACGATGACCCGTGCTTCCCTGACGGTAAAGGTCGTAAGTTCACCGCGAAGGATGTTGTCTATTCCTGGAGCCGCGCCCTCGACCCACGAACAAATACACTAGCACTTCCCTACTTCCAAGTCATCAAAGGTGCAAAAGAATATTTTGATAGTAAAGCATCGCTGCCCGGCGGCGTTGCAGGTTTGCAAGCACCCGACGATACAACGCTTGTCGTAACGCTCGTCGAAGCATTCTCACCGTTCATTCAGTACGTTGCTGTCAGCAATGCATTCATCTATGCACGTGAAGCAGTAGAAAAATATGGGAAAGACTTTACTCATCATGGTGTAGGCACAGGCCCGTTCCGTTTTGTTGAGTATAAAGAAGGACGTCATTGTATCCTTGTCCGCAATCCGAAGTATTGGGGTAAAGATGAAGCCGGAAACCAGCTTCCGCTTCTTGATACGCTGAAGTTCTCATTCATGCAGGACAACAAAGCGGCATTCTTGGCATTTAAGATCGGCGAGCTTGACCGTCAATACCGTATACCTAATGAGTTCTTCCCGCAAGTGTGCGATGAGAATAAAAATGTGCAAGGTGAATACAAAAAATTCCAACTGCATAAAGTTGCTGCACTCGGCACTCAGTTCTATGGCTTTAATTGTGAGAAGCCCGGTGTAAACAATATCCACCTTCGTCGCGCAATATCATTTGCTATTGATAGAAAAAAGATCATCAAGTATGTCTTGAAGAATCAGGCATATTTACCTGGTGAGCATGGGCTTGTCCCGCCGCCAATGTCGGGCTATCCTTTCGAGAAAGTTAAAGGGTACTCTTTTAATCCCGATAGTGCACGAGCAGAGCTTGAGATCGCTAAAAAAGAACTCGGTACACTTCCCGAGCTGACCTTGCAGCTCAATAAAGGCGGCGGAAGAAACGAAGACGTCGCGCAGGCAATTCAATCGCAGTTGAAAGAGATACTCGGACTTGACATCAAGCTGCAACTGACCGAATGGGCACAGCACACAGCGAACATTGACGACGGCAAAGCGATATTCTTCCGTTTGGGTTGGATCGCTGACTACCCTGATCCGCAGAACTTCCTGAATCTGCTTTACTCAAAAAATATCCCGTCATCAGGACCAAGTTCTATCAACCAGACACGCTACCGCAACCCCGAGTTTGATAAACTCTACGAAGCGGCAATAAAAGAAACTGACCGCACCAAAGCCAACGAGCTATGGGCGCAGGCAGATCAGCTATCAGTTCGTGATGCAGCGCAGATCGTTATCTACTACGACGAGGACTACCACATGCTCCAGCCCTGGGTACGCGACTACCCCGTCAACGCACAGGATAACAATCCGATGAAGCGCTGCTGGTTCGCAGAATAGGAAGCATTTGCCACGATTCGTGAGGGCATACACCCTATGCCCTCACACGTATTTTTGCCCTGCAACCTATGGAATGAAATTCCGTATTGATAGTTATATCTATTGTGAAATATCTTCTTTTTATAGGTCTTTTGGCACTTATTTCTTGCTCGGATGAGGGTATTATCTCTAATCCGAATCAGATTATTTTTCCGACTTCAGGCATAAGCTACCGTCAGCACGTTGCTCCGCTGATGTCAGTTTCTTGCTCCATGTCCGGCTGCCATGATGCACCACGATCGCAGAATAACAACAGATATTTCACTTCATGGGTAGGTGTACGAGGTGCCGCCGAGCCCTTCGATACTACATGCCCGCTCATCAGAGTTACTTCAGGGCTTCAGCCACACTGGTCAGGAGTTTTGAACATTAATGCAAATCACAGAGAAGGCCTCAAAACTTGGGTGCTCGAAGGCGTGTTAGATAACTAAGTGAAGAAATACCTTTTTATACTGCTCCTGATCTCGACGACTGCGTTTTCACAACGATTCTCACGTGATAGCCGCACATATATAGATTATGGCGAGCCGCTTCGTGGAGCCATCTATCAAACCCCTACCGGCGACACCGTTATTGCTACATTCAACACAGCAAGTACTCTCTTTTCCTTTATTAAGACAGAAAAGAAGAATGCGGCAAAAGGTAAGTTTTATGCGATACGTGAGTTGGGGATCGAGATTCGTGAACGTCCCGCCGGCGACATCATCACTTCAAAGAATTTTCGTGATACGATCTATGCCAACACCTTTGAAGAGACCACTGATAAAGAGCACTGGTTTCCCTATGTGATCAAGTTATCGCTCGGTTCATCTGAAACATACGCTAAGCTCGAAGGCAAGCTTGAAGTCCGCGACGGTTTTCTTGCGCGTTTGGCATTCAGACCTATTATTGCTGACATCAATAGAAATGAATTCCATGTCACCAGATCGCTGACTCAAAAAGATACAAGCTTTGTAGGGATCGGAGATATAGTCCTCTATGACAACGAAATTACCCCAACTCTTTATGCCTCGAAGAACTTCGGAAAAAAGTATGGGTTTAGCAAGGACATAACAGGTATGCTCCCTATTGCTGTCGGGAAAACTTCACCGGAAGTAACAGGCGTTGAGCTGACGTTATACCAACTCGGTGATTTTTTTGAGGATAGATTTAAGACACCAAAAGAAATAGTAAAACAGAAGGTATCAATGCAAGATATTCGCTGGAATACAAAACTTGATGCCACAAATGACTCTGACACCCTCTTACACTGGTCTGCAAGTCCTGACCCCGATACTGTGATCAATCGCGGCGTTGCGTTTTTCCGACTCGCAGGCTCGAAGTTCGATCAGGGCAGATACCGCATGGAGGTGAAGGTCAGCGCAGAAGGTCTGGAGCGTAGACAAAGCTCCGAGTTTGAAGTTGAATGGTTTGATATGCCTCTCTCGCTGATGGACCCAAAAGATGCGGTTCCGCCGATGCAATACATCGCGACTGAAACACTTATGGATTCACTTGAGAGTGGCTCGCGGGTAGAGCAAATGCGAAAGCTCTTTGCTTATTGGGCTGATCGAGACCCATCGCCCGAAACTATCTATAACGAGCGAATGGCGGAGTTCTTCAAACGTGCCGACTATGCGTATTTTAATTTTGCCAAAAGTGCCCGCCTATACGACGGAGCGATGACCGATAGGGGCAAGATATATATCCTCTATGGTCCACCTACAAACATCGAACGAAGCTTCCTGATAGGCGAAGATGCTACCGAAACCTGGACATATACAAACAAAGTAAAAAAGGTCTTTACTTTCACCGACGACACCGGTCGCGGCGAGTATAAACTCAAAGATATGAAGCAGTTATAAGAACAGTCTATTCGAAAGGATTATTCTGCTAACCCCTCTATTGATTTCTCATCCTTTCAAACCCCTATTTCTTTAACCCAACCTGTTATATTTACCCATCTTGCGGTGTCATAGAGTTAGTTAATTAACTCTTTTTTTCATTTTTTTCCTTGTATGAAAACTTTTGCTACTAAATTGAAGACATATGGTCTTCGAATCATTGTGCTTTCTTTGTTCACAGTGACCCTCATCGGTCTCTCGAATTATGCGGTCTCTAATTCAGGAGGTAAGAC
>DATDEW010000194.1:0-7022 GCA_036522935.1 Kapaibacterium sp. (SeqCode) | reverse complement strand
CATTCGACTTTGACCGCTCTGAGATCAACGACAGAGCACGAGCAATGATACAACTTATCGGCGAAAGTGTCACGCTCGATGCGAAAGGTATCTCTGTCAAAGGATTCTGCGACAATACAGGAGCAGATGATTACAACCAGGCACTATCGGAGGCACGTGCAGCTGAAGCCGCCAAGGCGCTTCGCGCAGCATCAAAGCTTCCGGCGAACGTTACGGTTGTCGGCTCCGGCAAACGCGATCCGAAGTTCACCAACGAATTCCCTGAAGGCAGAATGCTCAACCGCCGCGTTGAGGTCAACATTCAGAAATAGTCGTTAGTCTGTAGTCGTTAGCAATTACTTGGAATGCCTCTGCGTTAGATGCGGAGGCATTTCAATCTTGCATGAAAAAACTACTCCGTTATCTCACCGTTCTCGCCATTGCGATCGTCATTGCTGTATATGGCATCTTCTTCTGGAAGAACTCTGTAGAACCGACCTCCCAAGGGAAAGAGGTCATCATCATGATACCGAAGGGCTCGACGCTCTCCTCTATCACTGATACTCTGGCAAACTACGATCTCATCCGCTCCACACTAACTTTCAGATCAGCAGCAAAATTACTTGGAGCAAGTTCAAAGATCCAAGCCGGAAGTTATCGCATTCAATTTGGTTTGAGCAATACAGAGATCATCTCCCGCCTGACAGGCACGGCATACGCAATACTTTTTGAGATAACTTTCCCTGAAGGCAGCCACATCAGACGTATTGCATCTATTGCAAAAGAGAAACTTCGGATAGATTCAGCACAGTTCGTCGCACTTGCTCGTGATACAGCTTTTATCCATTCTCTCGGCATCCCACGCGATGCAAAGACAGCAGAAGGATATCTCTTCCCGGAAACATACCGCTTCTATGTGTCGGTTACTGCGAAAGACCTGTTCAAGAAGATGGTTGCCGAGTGGAAAGAACGAGTACCTGATTCGCTTATCAAACGGGCAAAGTCATTAGGACTCACGACTCATAAGTTTATGACGCTTGCGTCTATCGTCGAGGCAGAAGCACAGCGCGCCGATGAACGTGACACTGTTGCCGGAGTTTATTGGAACAGGTTGAAGATAGGGATGAAACTTGATGCCGACCCGACGGTGCAGTACGGACTTTCACTCGATAGACCGATCACATCACGAGAACTTCACAAGGAGAATCCGTATAATACCTACATCAACAAAGACCTTCCTCCCGGACCGATCAATAATCCGGGCATTGCTGCGATAAAAGCAACGCTCAACTATGCAAAGCACGATAAGATATTCTTCGTAGCAAAAAGAGATGGTTCCGGCGGACATTATTTTGCACGGACGATGGCAGAGCAAGAGAGGAATATTCGTCGGAGCAATCAGAACGAAGGGCGGTAATAACTTACGGGACTAACTTATGTATCTTCACTCCGTCAACGACAGGTTGTTCGTAGGTTGCAGCTGGTACATGATCAAAGAGCGGCATGCGAGGCGGTTCGGGCATCTTTGGCTGATAGGATTCGGTAACCTTCTGTATATCAGCTAACTCTTTTGTGAAGTCAGTTTTTGCTTCTTGGATAGGCGCAGCAACATCGTTCATTCCTGATTCTATCTGTTGACGTAGTCCGCTCGTGGTGTCGCCAAATGACCTATCAAAATTCGATTTGGCTTTCTGAAGCTCTTCCATCGGTTCTTTCATCGCAGTTTTTACCTGTGACTCGAATCCTTCTTTTGCTTCACGGAATTTACGGAGGCCTTTGCCAAAGTTTGCAGCAAGCTCCGGTATCTTCTTCGGACCGAAGAAGATGAGTATCACCAAGAAGATGACGATAAGTTCTGCGCTGCCGAGATTCTCGAACATGGCTAAGGTCTATGAGTGACCAAGTTATGGTTTTGGTGTAGTATCGTCTGCGGGCTTATCTGCGCCATCACCTTTGGATGACTTCTTGAACTCGTTCATTCCCTGCCCTAAGCCGCGCATAAGCTCCGGTATCTTCTTTCCGCCGAAAAGCAGAAGGATAAGAGCAACGATAAGGATTATTTCAAATGCACCGAAATTCTTGAACATAAGCGTGTCCTTTTGTGATGTTCGTAAAACTTGCTAACGGGGGGTATGGTTCGCATCCATCATTTTCACCAGTGGCACGGACTAAAGTCCGTCCTACTTTTTCTCAAAAAAGCTGTACCGATACTTCCCTTTTCTGCCCGGACGGCCGTTCTTGAACACTGCAAGTATTACTGCCAAGATTGCAATAGCGGGCAATATCAAGATAGCGAGTTGGAGCATTTTCAATGAGTATAGAGCTATAAGGAAGTGGAAGGTTTAAGCAGCCTTGCGGATTCCGCGAAGCTCCTGAAAATAATTTTGAAGCGACGTAAAAACATTCAGCCCGTCAGCCGAGCCAAGCGCAGCTTCACAGGCACGCTCCGGGTGCGGCATCATGCCCATTACGTTGCCCTCTTTACTAACAATACCTGCGATGTTGTTGATTGAGCCATTCGCATTTGTCGCTGGTGTTACGTTGCCGCCTTCATCAGAGTAACGGAAGATAACCTGCTTGTTCGCTTCAAGTTCGGCAATGACTTCCGGCTCGGCAATGTAGTTACCTTCGCCGTGAGCGATAGGTATCTTGAGGACCTGGCCGCCCTTAAGAGTCGAAGTAAAACGTGTAGAAGTATTTTCGGTACGAAGATCGACGAACGTGCAGCGGAATTTCAGCGCATCATTACGCATTAACGCACCGGGAAGTAAACCGCTTTCGCAGAGTACCTGAAAACCGTTGCAGATGCCGATGACCGTTCCGCCGTCTTTGGCGAAGCGGATAACATCTTTCATGATCGGCGAGAAACGTGCGATAGCTCCGGTGCGGAGATAGTCACCGTAGGAAAATCCGCCGGGCAATATCACGAGGTCAACATCTTTGCCGATAGATTCTTCCTTATGCCATACGAACTCGGTATCGGTTTCGCCGAGGATGTTCTTGACGGCATAGTGCGCATCATGATCGCAGTTGGAGCCGGGGAAAACAACGATACGAGTTCTCATGCTGCTTTCGTTTCGATGATTCTGAAGGTTTCCATGATAGGGTTTGCAAGAAGCTCTTCGCCTGCTTTGGAAGCGATAGCATTTGCTTCTTCCGGCGAGCCGGCTTGGACATCAAGGCGGATGAACTTCCCGATTCGTGCATCGGCGATAGCGTTCATCCCAAGCGAAGAGAGCGCATGCTGCGTAGCCTTGCCCTGCGGGTCAAGTATCGCCTCTTTACGCTCGGTAGCAATATAGACGTGGTAGTTCATGGGATGGTAAACAAAAAAAACGCTCTTAATATCCTGTGAATTTTGTCACAAATCGCAGCTTCCGAGGGTCAATAAAGGAATCAGTCACCAACGTTATCCCAATGAAAAGAGTAGTCTCTGCTTTCTTAGTCATAATAGCCATACTAAGCACAACTAACGCCTTAGCACAAAACCCCGACGATAAGAACTGGTCGGATAAGTTTGGGTATCCGGGGATAGTATCCGATGGAGGCCCCTCTGTTGCTGTATTCAAGGATACTATATACATCGAAGTGGGCGGAAATCAGTACTCTCAATATCGTTCGCTTATATATACATCAGATGGCAGAACTATCAAACCGTTTGAGCATAGCCCTGTATTAAATAAAGAAGGTGGTATTAGAGATATTGCTATTGATTCATCAGGAAAGATATTCATTACCGGACTTTTTGATTCGGTGAACGGTATAGCCGCAAGGAACATTGCTATGTGGAATGGCAATAATTGGGTACCAATGGGCACTGGACTATATGGAGGTCAAAACGCTATGGGGTACAAGATCGAACTATTCAAAGGCGATATTCATGTTGCAGGACAATTTCTATATGCAGGAGATGAACTAGTAAACAGTATTGCACGATGGGATGGCAACACTTGGCATGGATTAGATAGTGGCTTTAAGGATGCTCCCCAACAGAAAGAACCCGGCTATATTGCGAACTTATGTACTCTGAATGACTCTTTGCTTCTTATATATGGTGAATACCTAATCGGAAAACACGTTACTTCAGGTTCACCAAGTCACATATTGAGTTGGGATGGTTTGCAGTGGTCAAGGATACCTGCGTCATTTACAATAACAAATTCAAGTACTCATAGCACTTATTATTCATTTACCGATCTTGTCTCTTTCAAAGGCTGTATTTATGTATCCGGCACATTCGATTCTGTAGATGGTAAATTTGCAAGAAAAATTGCGAAATGGGATGGTAAAGAGTGGAGTGGTTTACCACCTGACGGAAACAATACCAGCGTTGGTGCCCTTTTCCCTTGCTATGAAGGTCTATATAAACTTTGGTCACCAAATGGAGCACATTGGACGGGATCTAGTTGGAAATATTCACTGCCAAGTTACAACTTTGAAGCAGGTATATATTATAGCATAGGTACACGGACATATTATTCAAGGCATATGTCAATCCCACGAGATAGTACTCTTTTATATCTAAGTCTTGCAGAAATCAGGGATAAGCAGTTATATCCTATTATTGATTCAACTCAAGGTGGAGTAACAGGTGAGATCAAAGACTTAGCTACTGTAGGTAAGGACGTCTATATTCTCGGAGACTTTGACGGAGCAGGAACAAAGAAAAACTTTAAAAAGCCGATGCATTGGGACGGTATCTCCTGGAATGCATTACCTGCAACAGACCCACCAATGAAGTGCAACGGCATCTACTCCGCCGGAAAATTGCTGTATGTCTGTGGGGACTTCAAATCAACGGATGGTGACTCGTGCACCGCAATAGCGACATGGGATGGTAGCAGATGGGGCTATATGTATCCGTCAACAGGAGGAAAACCTGTCTTTAATAATAGTTCATCAGCACGAGATTTCGTCGTTAATGAACATGACAAGATCGCATTCATAGAAGCCGAGAGATATTACCCGGAAGAGATGAAAAATTTATATGTTGTAGATGAGCATGGCATTGACTGGGTAGCTTCTTACGTCTCATGTTACGCGTTCAAAGATGACACCTTATTCGTATTAAGCGTGATAGATTCGACAGCAACATTTTCTCGCTGGGATAGAGTGAATGGACGGATAGACATTGATACAATGATACTTCTATCGGTTTATTCTGACAGGATAGTGGTCGGAAGTCCATGCTCGATGGTTATACATGGCGATGATATATACATAGCCGGTGATTTTACACATATTGATGACAAGTTAGTTAATAATATAGCGGTATGTAATAGCAACAGTTGGCACGCGCTCGGGGGTGGGATCGCAGATGTTGGGTCAAGAAACGGGTATTATTCTCGGACAATCGAACAAATAATTTTTCATGGTACAACATTGTACGCTGCAGGGTATTTTATCAAGGCAGGAGATACGACTGCACTAAATATCGCCAAATGGGATGGTATTGAGTGGAGCCCTGTCGGATCAGGTGTTTTTGAACGAAAGTACGGCAATCAGATCATGAGTCTTGGCGTAATACATTGTCTATCAATATCCGACAACAAACTACATATTGCAGGAGCATTTACACAAGCCGGTGGCAAGAACGCACAAAATATTTCTTACTATAATCTTCCACCAACTAATGCAGTCAAAGACCATAAACCAACTACACTCTTAACACTATCTCTTTACCCCAATCCGACAAACCACAGCATTACAGTCACAAATGAGACTCCTATCGTTTCTCTTACTATATCTGATGAACTTGGTCGGACGGTGATAGAAATATCCGACATACTAATTGAAGAGGTAAAAGTTGATTGTTCACAGTTATCAGCAGGAGCATACACAGTTCAGGCAGTACTAATTGATGGGGATGTCCTGAGCGGCAAGTTTTTAACATACTAGAAACTTCAGATCCTTAGGCTATCCCCTCAAGATAGGGCGTGGAATGGGAGCATTTCGTACCAAATCTCGATGATGTAACCATCCGGATCTTTGAAATAGACGTAGGGTGAGCCGGGGACGAATTCTCCGCTCTCGGTGATCTCGGCTCCGGCGCTTATTACTTTGCTCGTGACCTCGTCAATGTCTTTCGGATCCTTGAGCCGAAAACCGAAATGTGCGATGCCGCCTGTGTGACCAATTTCAGCATCTTCCTTGACCTCAAAAACGAGGATATCGTTACTTCCCGGTGTGGTGAGTTGGAGGAATCTCTCCTCTTCGTACATGACCTCCATCCCGAAGATATGCTGATAGAACGACTTTGTACGCTTGATATTACTGACAGCGATCGCCAGATGAGTCAGTCCGTAGGTTGTAGCTTGAGCCATAGTTCACACTTGTGAAATTCTTAACTATCCAAAAATACGAAGAGACTAACTGCAGCTTCAAGCAATAGGCGAATCATACAACACATTCAGGATATTGTGTAATATTTTTCACCTCTTAATTCTGTACTTTTGTACTGGTTTAATAGATAGTTTAACATTGTAGATAGCTTTACTCCAACTTGTGAAATATCGTGTAAGGATCAAGTCGATAGGCAACGCAACGCATGATGTTCTGTCTGTCGATACCCAAAAGCCCCCGCATTTGAGATCTACCCCGGGTCAAGTTACCGAAGTATTACTAAACAAAAATGGTTGGCAGGAAGAAACCGGACCGTTCACCTCCGCCTGCTCGCCGAGTAGCTATCTTGAGTTTACTATCATATTCCGAACGTAAAGATGTCACGACTAACAACTGACTACTTATGGAAACATCAATTACAGCCAAGCGGATACCCGATGATAGTGACACGACTGAACCCGATTATTGCAGTGTCCCGGACCATATCAGGAAAGAATATGTTGAGGTAGAGCCGAATGTTCGTCTTCATGTCACCGATGGCGGTTACGGCAAACCCATCGTATTAATACATGGCTGGCCCTTGAGCGATGAAATGTTCGAGTATCAATACAATGAACTTATCAATAGCGGCTTCAGAGTAATCGGTATTACTTTGAGAGGTTTTGGCAAGTCAAGCAGACCATACTCCGCATATAATTATG
>DATDEW010000193.1:0-5708 GCA_036522935.1 Kapaibacterium sp. (SeqCode) | reverse complement strand
CCAAGTAAAAGCTGAAGTAGCAACGACGGCTGCCCCTGCATCACCGGAATCCCGCGTCAAGCGCGGTGAGTACCTCGTGACCGTTGGCGGCTGTAACGACTGCCATACCCCGTTCAAGATGGGACCGAACGGTCCAGAGCCGGATATGAGCCGTATGCTTTCGGGACATCCTGAGCAGCTTAAGATCGACGCACCGGCAATGCCGAAGATGCCCTGGGGCTGGAGTGGTGCTATCACCAACACAGCGTTCAGCGGTCCGTGGGGTGTGTCTTTCGCGATGAACCTGACGCCCGATAGCTTGACTGGCATCGGTATCTGGAGCGAGGATATGTTCATGAAGACCATCCGCTCCGGTAAGCATTGGGCAACATCTCGTCCGATCATGCCCCCGATGCCATGGTTCAATTATGCCAAAATGACGGACGAGGACCTGAAGTCAGTTTACACGTATTTACGCAGTATTCCCAAGGTTCGTAACCAAATTGCAGATTACATCGCACCATCAATAGCTGCAAAATAAGCCACAACAATACGTTACGAGCCTCTCCATCCTATAACCCCGCTGCTACGGCAGCGGGGCTTTGTTAGTTTTGATAATTATTTGGTAATATATGAGTAATGATTGCATAACCTCCATCAATTATTTTTGTACTCATAATAATGGCTTTCGCTTATTACAATAGATGATTTTCATGAAAAAAGCATTTTTTCGCCTATTTCTATTAGGCATTCTCATTTCTACGGCTACCGTTGTCTTAGCACAAGAGGATGAAGCAGTAAAGGAGCTTGAGAGTAAAGTTGAGGGACACACTGAACGCATCCTAACGCTTGAGGGATCGGTGTCAAAAATGAGCCAGCTAAAGATATCCGGTTATGTACAGCCACAGTTCATTTGGGCTGATGTTGACACTCTTGGAAGTTCATCGGATACTCGTGTTGGATTTATGATTCGTCGCGGCAGGGTGAAGTTCACTCATACAACCCCTATTGATGGTACAACAGGAAGCATCAGTGCAGTTATCTATCCTGATATTACTGAAGCAGGTCTTGTTATTAAAGAAGTATATGCAACGTGGAATGTCTTCCAGAATCTTACATCGCAAGCTCCGGAGTTAGCATTTCAGATGGGTGCTATGAATCGTCCGTTCGGTTATGAAATTGCTTACTCATCAAGTGCACGTGAAGTAGCAGAACGTTCAACGGCTCAGAACCGCCTCTTTAACGGTGAGCGCGATCTCGGTTTGCAAGTACTCTATTCACCTACCTTTGGTGATATAACTCCGTTACTCGAAATGGGAGTATTCAATGGTACAGATAATTTTGGTAAAGGTCCTGTCCCCGTGCTTACATCAACAAGCCAGCTATTCTTTGCATCAAGCGCAGTCATTGGTTCGACATCAAGTCTTACGGCGAGTGGAGCAGATTCGCTTTATATTGCTACAAAAGTTAATCCGCTAATTTCACCAACAACAACTGCATACACAACTGCAGGTGCAACAGGTATCAAACAGAATACAAAAGAATTCATGGGTCATGTACGCTTGCCGTTCTTGATCTCTGATGAGTTCTCATTCGATGTTGGCGGTTCTTGGTCTATCGGTGGTATTACTCCTGTATCGGATGTAGTAGCTGAATACAGTGGCGAAAAAGGCGCACTTGTTCTTTCAAAAGAAGGAGAAACACCACATGCCTTCAACCCAAAGAATGGATACACATCATCAGGTTTGTTTCAATCAAACCGCACGATCTTTGGTGGCGACCTCCAGTTGTATCTATCGATCCTTCCTATCGGTGGTACGATCATTAAAGCTGAGCTTTATACCGGTACACAGCCATTTTACGGAACATCAGCTTTATATGGTTCAGGTGATACGGCAGCACTCGGTGCGCCGACAGGTGTTCTCGTAAAGAAGAACGTTATGGGGTCATACCTAATGTTGGTACAGAATATAACAAGCGATCTTCAGCTTGCTATTCGATATGATATGTGGGATCCGAATACAAACTTTAGCGGTGAAGATGCTGCAAACATGCCGAAGATAAACGGCGCAAGTTATATCAAAACGAATGCAAATCTTGGCGGCGATCTCGCGCTTAATACATTGACCATTGCTTTGAACGCTTATGTTGGCGGTTCATTGCGCTTCATGTTCAACGTTGATATGCCAATGCTTGAGGAATACACAAAAACGGTTAGCGGCAGTGCCGTTACGGTAGCTGATCCGCAGGATAACCGTTTCACGCTCCGTATGCAGTATAAGTTTTAACAGAGAGTTAACGAAAGAATATAACAGGAAGAGAGTTTATACTATATGAAGAAGGTACTATATACACTTACATCACTTATCATAGCGACATCGCTGATGAGTTTCTTTTCGCCCGCAACGGTTATCACGGTCAAGGGTTCGGATACGATGGTTCAACTCTGCCAGCGTTGGGCAGAAAAATACATGAAGCAGAATGCGAATGTTCGCATTCAGGTAACAGGCGGTGGTTCCGGAACAGGTATCAGCGCGCTCATTAACGGTACGACCGATATCTGCGCATCAAGTCGTCCGATGAAAGATGCAGAGAAGATAAAGCTTCGTGAGCGTTACGGCTCGACGGGGATCGCGATCCCTACAGCAAAAGACGGACTTGCTCTTTATCTCAATGAAGCAAACCCAATAAAGGAATTGAGCTTTGAGCAGATCAAGGGTATTTACACAGGTAAGATCACTAACTGGAAACAGCTTGGTGGTAAAGATGAAGAGATTATCCTTTATGGCCGTGAGAATAACTCCGGTACGTACGTATTCTTCAAAGATAATGTTCTCGGCGGTGCTGACTTCGCAAGCAATACACAGACGCTCCCGGGTACTGCAGCAGTTGTAAATGCTGTCAAGAAAGACCCGAACGGTATCGGCTACGGAGGCGCAGGATACGCAAAAGGAATTAAGGAGTGTGCAGTTCGTAAAGGCAGTTCAGGCACCGCATACTTACCAACTGCTGCAAATGTTGCAAGTGGTGTCTATCCTGTAACGAGATATTTATACTTCTATCTTCGCGAAAAGCCAAGCGGTGATATGAAGGAGTTCTTGAAATGGGTCGTTGGTGATGAAGGGCAGAAGATAGTGACGAACGAGGGCTTCTTCCCGGTAAAGTAACGGTTTATAGCTACAGACTTTTCGAAGAGAGGGCAGGCATTTGCTTCCCTCTCTTACGAGTTTAAAGAAAGCATGTCTAATAACAAGGTAATACTGAACCCAAAAGAGAGAGAGCCGCTACGCTACGGTAAGAAGCGGAATATTCTCGAAACGGTGATCGAGTCCTTGATAAAAGGTCTCTCGTTCGTCTCTATCGCGGCGATAGTACTTATCTTTATATTCGTCTTCCGTGAAGCGTCACCTATCTTCTTTGGTAGTACGGAAGGTCACGGAGTCCATTCAGAACAATCTACTTCTGCAACGCAAGAATCTGAATCAGGTGAATCATCAGTTGGAGGTTCATCGAGCATGGAACAAGAAGTCTATGACCCGCTTGCCGACGAAAAGCCTGCTGCAAAAAAATCAGACGGGAATACATCATTCCAAGATAAAGGAAAAATAGAGCAAGAAGTCTATGACCCGCTCGCTGACGAAGCTCCTGCTGCAAAGAAAACAGAAACACCTGCAAAGGGAGAGGGCAATACATCATTCCAAGATAAAGGGAAAGTAGATCAAGAAATCTATGATCCATTAGCTGATGAATCTGCACCAAAGCCAGAAGCTCCCAAAACAGAAGTTGCTCCTGAACCTGTCTCTGTTGATCCTGCCGAACTTGCAGCAGCAAAAGCTGAATCAGATCGTGCTGCGTTAGAAGAAGTAAAGAACGCCGAGATGCGAAAGGACGCAACCTCGCTCGGTACCATGTTCACCGGTTCTATTTGGCAGCCGGTTTCTGATGTCCCAAAGTACGGACTCATACCTCTATTTTTTGGTTCGCTCAAGACTACGCTTATTGCATTGCTTTTTGCCGCTCCGATAGCGATCATGGCTGCACTCTATACAAGTATGTTCGCTCCGCGACGTCTTCGTGAAGTCATCAAACCGGTAATAGAACTTCTTGCTGGCTTTCCGAGCGTTGTTATCGGATTCTTCGCTCTTATCGTAATGGCAACATTTTTCCAAGATATTCTTGGCACCACATACCGCTTGAACTCTTTTATCGGTGGGATAGCGATGGGGCTCGCAGTTATCCCGATCGTTTATACCATCAGCGAAGATGCATTGACAGCAGTACCGCAACCGCTTCGTGATGCTTCAACCGCACTTGGTGCAACCCGTTGGCAGACTGCTGCGCGGGTCGTGCTTCCGGCTGCTATCCCCGGTGTGTTCGCTTCACTTATTCTTGGCTTTGGTAGAGCGTTCGGTGAGACAATGATCGCGCTGATGGCGACGGGAAATGCGGCAATGTCAACTGCAGATCCGTTCGAGCCTGTACGTACATTTGCCGCGACGATCGGTGCGGAAATGGCAGAAGTAGTTTTTGGTGATGAGCATTACAATGTACTCTTCTTGCTTGGGGCAATGCTTTTTGTATTTACGTTCACGTTGAACTCTATTGTAGAATTCTATATTCGTAAACGCCTCATCAAACGTATTCAGGGTAAGTAACGATGAAGGAAGCAACTAAAAAACGAAGCCAACTCGGCGATCGGGTAGCGCAATCACTGACAATGCTTTCAGCATTTACGATCGTGGCTATTGTGCTCGTCGTTGTCTATTCTATCGTTGCAGGTGGTGTTGAACGACTCTCATGGGAATTCCTGACCGAAGAGCCGCGTGAAGGAATGATGGAGGGTGGTATCTATCCTGCCATCATCGGTACTGTCATTATGACACTCCTGATGTCACTCATGGCTGTACCACTGGGGACGGTAACAGCAATTTTCCTTTCTGAATATGCGAAAGAAACATCCGTCTTTGCTCGAGTAATCAGATTTGCTGTCAATACGCTTGCAAGTATCCCATCTATCGTATTCGGACTTTTCGGACTTGGATTTTTTGTACAGTTCGTTGGTGGCAGTATAGACTCGGTTTTACACCCCGGAACATTAGAATGGGCACAGCCGAATATCATGTGGGCATCAATGACAATGGGGCTGCTTACGCTCCCTGTTGTTATTGTCTCTGTAGAAGAAGCTATCCGTACCGTCCCACGCGACTTACGTGATGCTTCGCTTGCACTTGGTGCAACGAAGCTCCAGACAATTTGGAAGATCGTACTGCCCGGTTCATTCTCGGGTATTCTGACAGGTATGATCCTTGCTATCAGCCGCGGGGCAGGCGAAGTAGCTCCAATTCTTTTTACCGGTGCTGCGTTCTTCTTACCGCAGCTTCCGGGTGCAGTAACAGATCAGTTCATGCACTTAGGGTATCATATTTTTATTCTCTCTACACAATCAGCGAACGTAGATAAGACGATCCCATTACAGTACACGACTACTCTTGTATTGCTGGGACTAACATTTACACTGAACCTGACGGCAGTCTTGCTTCGCTCACGTGTACGTAATAAGAATAAGGCACATTAACATCTACTACTTATGTCACAAGATGTACTAACGCAACCGGCGTCTGAAGATCGAAACGAGCAAATTGGCTTTCGTACGGAAGTACGCGCGGTTGATA
Organism: Kapaibacterium sp. (SeqCode); assembly: GCA_036522935.1. Classification (GTDB taxonomy): domain Bacteria; phylum Bacteroidota; class Ignavibacteria; order Palsa-1295; family Palsa-1295; genus DATDEW01. The sequence goes on along the minus strand of DATDEW010000193.1, from coordinate 57 downwards.
CAACAAATACAAAGAAGGCATCTTCGACAAAGGTCTCAACAAAAGATCTTGACCTTT
>DATDEW010000192.1:0-2886 GCA_036522935.1 Kapaibacterium sp. (SeqCode) | reverse complement strand
TCGAAAAGTATGAAGAAGGAGGAAAAGCCTGGCTTGGTGAGGAAGTGATCGCTGCCGTCCCCACGAATAACGGCGATATATTGATCACTACCTATAAGAGTAAGACCCGCACGCTACGGTTCATACGATATGGCATGACTGGCGACGGGAAGATGACAGAGATGCGTCATACATTCGAAGATCTCAAGGGATACGATGAGTATTCTTTTAAGTTCACGAACCTCAAAACAGCTTCACCAATATTTCATGTTGGTGCCCTGGTCTTTGACCCACCGGGAGAACTCCTGACGACCGGTAATTCCGATTTTGGAGCATTCTATTTGGGATCGGTCGATTTCGATAAGAACGCCTTAAAGTTTACGAAGTACGCACCGACGGAAAGTCAGGTCAATGCACTTTTTGGCAAAAGCGAATTACAGAATGTAGGGTTTAAATACTTATACTCGGATGAATCCACGAACAGAATCCTTGCAGTATTTGAGGAAGCAAGAGAGTACATTAAGCCATTATCGCAATCGATCGTCCGCCCTCCCGGAGATAAACCGGGTTTTGTTGAGATTAACCCCTTCGGAGTTAACTCGAAGCAAAATAGAACAACCTATAGTGCAAATAACATTTTGCTCACTTCATTCGATATGGGACATAATCTTATTTGGGAGCGTGGCATCAACAAGGAGACTAAGGCATATAATCACCTAGAGTTGGGATGTGCTACTTCAGTGCGTCCAAATAACACGTTGAGCTTATGGTATCCGAGTAATGAGGGACTCCATTTCGTTGAGATGGATCTGGCAACCGGAAAACGGTTGTCGAGCATGAACAAAGAGATCCTTGTTAGTTTTTTTAACGTCTACTTTCTTCCACCATTCTCCGTCCTTGACAAGAACAATAATCTGTATTTTGTAGCACAGTATGGACAATCGGGAGGGGATTCGTACCTCTTAAAGGTCAGCAAGTAAACAGCCCTGACCAAACTGAACTAGAGGACCGCATCTTCCGCTTCATGGCAGACCACGATAACGGCATGTTCGAGAAAGAACCTGCCCTCGAGATGACTGCCTAAAAATCACCTGTATCCTCTTTATTTTCATCACTATAATTGTGCACCGCGTGGTGGACGGGGTTCGTGAATCGGGGTTCGGGTCTCGTGAGGTGCCTAAAATTTACACATTTGCGGGGAAGGTTGTAGGTGGTAGGGAGCAGGTTACAGGGAGTAGCTCCTAACTGACCACTAGCCACTACTTTCCCATGCAAATATACGACATTTTAGACATAAATCCAAATTATTTATGTCTTTTTTATCCATATTTTATCAACATGCGTAATTTGGCTTGTTTTCGACAGTTTGGTGAATCTTCTAAAAAATTCGTTGTATCTACTTATTTAATAAACTTCACTACCTGACCGTTCACAGATACAAAATATACCCCATCTGACAAAGCGGAAATATCTGCAGAAACACGCCTATCTGAAATGTGTTTTATAGGAATATTCAACAACTGACCGCGCAGACTATAGATCTGTACTTGAGATATAGGTAAACTATCATTAAGTAAAAGTACACCAGGTTGTCTCTCGATCGAAATAGTAGCAGTACCTTGGCGTGACTCTTCTCCACGAAATACTTTTAGTTTGAAAAACCGCGGTTCACCTCTCCAGATCGCCTTCATATGTGGGACAGTCGTGAGATACGCCATGGCTGTATCAACATTAACAAGATCATCAAACACCAAGACAAACAGCTTATTAACTGCTATCGAAGTATCTTCAATATCCGAAACTGCTTTCGTTAATGTGAAATGACCAAGTTTTGCTTCAAGTGATTGAAACGCATTTCGAATACTCGGATAGAGCGTATCTATGTCAGTCCATTCATATACTAATGCTGTATCAGTGACAACGGGAGAATTTATCACACGCCAGTCAAAAGTAAGATGGTATGAACTACGGCAATACATGATACGATATGGCGGTTGGGTTGCGCAGGTATCTACATGTGTACTATCAGGATTCCACGCCAATGTGGTATCTGCCTCATCAATCGTCGTGCCAGGCCAAAATACGATACAACTATCCCCTTGCCCATAGCATGTAGAAATAGCAAAAACAAAAAGAAGCGCAATAACAAACGAGAACTTGCGCATAGTTACCTCCAATGGTTAGGGTTAATACATGCATTGTTCATATTTCAGGAAAACACTTGAGAAATGACAAAGTTGCAAACTCATATTGGATTTCCCCTCTTAAGCCCTCTCCTTACCAAGGAGAGGGTGGGAGTGAGGTTCTTCACTCGCGAGCAGCTCTTTGGCAGCGCGCTCGATCTCTCCAAATTCCGGCTTGTTTTCGGTAGTTCGGAGGAGACTACTTCATGATCAGGATCTTAGCTGAGTATACATCAGTCGTACTTGCATATCGCATTAGATAGACCCCTGCCAGTATTCCTTGTGCCTCAAATTCAACTTTGCTCTCACTCAATGTAGTATGATAGGTGCGAACAGTCCTACCGGTCATATCAAACAAAGATATATTTTCAGGATCAATAACACCCGTTGTTTTATCAACGATAATTACATTGCGTACCCTGTCGTAATGCGCATTAAAGTTGTTGGCAACTTGAGCGGTCTTAGGAGTAGAAGTAAAAAATGTAGATTTGAATGTGCCACTATCACTCATGTAGAAAAGTGTACCTTTGGTAGAGGTGACATACCTCTTGTTATAATAGGTGGTCGGCAACCCATCACCAATTTTACTCCATGAATCGGCATGGTCAAATGAGATGACCGTTTCTGTATCCGTTACACAAATGATATCATTTGAATTGAGCACGCCATAAGGTCCCCAATATTTGTGTAATCCTTCTGATGAAAAACTATCTATTGGATGCCA
>DATDEW010000191.1:0-3592 GCA_036522935.1 Kapaibacterium sp. (SeqCode) | reverse complement strand
AGAACCTCGATCGAGAACACAGACGAAGCATATAAACTTGGTGCAGATGCCGTGCTGGCTGTAACTCCATTTTACAACAAACCAACACCTCGTGGGTTGTTCGAGCATTTTTCCCGGATCGGCGATTGCGGCTTGCCTGTGATCATGTACAATGTACCTTCAAGAACAGGTTTGAACATGAATGCAGAGACAACACTGCAATGCTCTGAGATCGAGAACGTGGTTGCTATCAAGGAAGCCAGTGCAAACCTTGAGCAGTGCATGGAGATCATCCGTAATGCACCACGCGGCTTTGATCTTCTCTCGGGAGAAGATAATTTAACCGTACCGCTTATCGCAGCTGGCGGAAGAGGCGTTATCAGCGTTACATCGAACGTAGTACCGGGCGAATTTGTACGAATGGTTCGCTTTGCAATGGATGGACAGTTCAAAGAAGCAAAAGCAATCCATTATGAATTATTTGAACTCATGAAAGTTATGTTCGTCGAATCGAATCCCGGACCGGTGAAGTCTGCATTAGCAATGATGGGTTTGATAAACGAACACTACCGTCTACCGCTTGTAGCACTTCGCCCCGAAAACAAACAGAAGGTACGCGAAGTATTATTGCAACTCGAAACGGTCGTAATGGAAGAGATGGCGGACTAACATGGGTAAAAGAGCTGACGTATTTATCGACCCCGTCTCACGTACCCGTCGCACACGCATGACGGAGAAACTCCGGCGCATCGTACGCGAGACGACACTCCATCCTTCCAACTTCATCCTTCCGCTTTTCGTAACTGACGAAGCCGGTAATACACGCAATGCAATTGCTTCAATGCCCGGAGTATACCAACTTGGCATTGATAATATTCTTCGCGAATCCGAAAAAGCGCTTGAAGCAAAGCTCGGCGGCATTATTCTCTTTGGTATCACATCAAAGAAAGATGAAGTCGGCTCCGAAGCGTACAATGATGAAGGTATCATTCAAGAAACTGTTCGCGAGATAAAAAAGCGTTTTCCCGAATTACTTGTAGCGACCGATGTATGTCTATGTGAATATACCTCGCACGGCCATTGTGGAGTCATTCATAAACATGGCAGTGACTACGAGATAGCCAACGATGAAACCGTTGAGCTTCTCGTGCAGGAGGCCATCAGCCATGCCGAAGCTGGAAGCGACCTTATCTCGCCAAGCGATATGATGGATGGACGTATCGGCGCAATACGCGAAGCGCTTGATGAAAATGATTTTGTGAATGTGCCCATCATGAGTTACTCTGCAAAGTATGCTTCGGGTTTTTACGGACCATTCCGTGATGCAGCGATGAGCATACCAACTTTTGGCGACAGACGTTCACACCAAATGGACCCTGCAAACTCTGACGAAGCAATACGAGTCATGGAGCGTGACCTTGATGAAGGTGCAGACATTCTCATGGTCAAGCCCGCTATGAGTTATCTCGATATAATCCGTAGAGCAAAAGATGCTTTCGACCTTCCTATTGCTGCCTATCAGGTAAGCGGAGAATATGCAATGATTAAAGCAGCCGCCGCGAACGGATGGATAGATGAAGACCGCGTCATGATGGAATCGCTCATTTCTATCAAGCGCGCAGGAGCAAGTATCATTTTAACATACTACGCCCTCGACGCAGCGAAGAAACTATCCTAACGTATATCTTGTATATATTGTATATACAAGATATATAGTTATGAATACTTCCATTCTCATACGAGTTGATAAAGAAAAAAAAGAGCGTTTCGAGCGCATGGCACGTCGTCGCGGTAAAACGACAAGTGAGGTCGTTCGTGAACTGATGGATGAGTATATACAAAAGTATGATATGAAAGGATATTTGTCAGAAGTCATGAAAGAAATAGGCGATGGTTTGCGTCGAGATGGCTACACGGTAGATGATGTCGATAAAGTGATCAAAGAATATAAAAAGGAAAAACGAGCAACTACGTGAGAGTTGTCATTGATACGAATGTAATTATCTCGAGCTTCTTCGGTGGCAATCCGGCTAAGATACTCGCTCTTTTAGATAGTGGAGTAATTCATCTTTGTGCATCTCAAGAAATTATTGACGAGTACTTTGAAATACTTGAGCGAATGAAACGTACTCATGAAGAGATAGAAAAGTTTGGATCGTATCTGTTAAATGCTGATACAATTGATCACATCTCATATACTCCTAAACTATCAGTGGTCAAAGAAGACCCGGACGATGATAAATTCATCGAATGTGCAGTCTCACTAAATGCTGAATATATCATAACAGGTGATAAAGCTCTTCGAGCGATCGGCGAGTATGAAAATATTAAGATCGTAACACCAAAAGAATTTCTTAATACAATAGATGAACAGTAACATAAGCGAACAACTTTTCGAGCGGGCGAAAAAGATAATCCCCGGTGGTGTGAATTCACCTGTGCGTGCATTCCGCGGTGTCGGCGGTACTCCGCTATTCATGACACATGCAGACGGTGCGAACATCTGGGATGCCGACGGCAATAAGTATATCGACTATGTCGGCTCATGGGGTCCTTTTATCTTAGGTCATCAACATCCTGCCGTAAAAGAAGCTATTATCAAACAAGCAGAACGCGCAACAAGCTTCGGCGCACCGACAGAACTTGAGATAGAACTTGCAGAGCTTGTGTCATCGCTCATGCCGAACATCCAGATGATTCGCATGGTAAACTCCGGCACAGAGGCAACGATGTCTGCGATACGTCTTGCCCGTGCATATACAGGTCGTGATAAGATAATCAAATTCGAAGGATGTTATCACGGACATGGTGACTCATTCCTTATTAAAGCAGGAAGCGGAGCGCTTACGCTCGGCGCACCTGATTCGCCCGGAGTGACAGAAGGTGTTGCAAAAGATACACTCAACGCTGTATATAACGATATCGAAAGTGTGAAAGCGTTAGTTACAGCTAATGACAAACAAGTTGCTTGTATCATTGTCGAGCCGATAGGCGGCAACATGGGTGTTGTACCACCAACAGATAATTTCTTAGGTAAGCTTCGCGAGCTTTGTACAAACGAAGGTATCCTTCTTATATTTGATGAGGTAATGACGGGCTTCCGCGTTGCTCTTGGCGGCGCACAGGCAGTTTACAATGTTGTACCCGACCTAACAACGCTCGGAAAGATCATCGGCGGTGGTCTGCCTGTCGGTGCATATGGCGGTAAACGAGAGATCATGTCTATGGTATCTCCGTCAGGTCCTGTCTATCAGGCAGGGACGCTATCAGGCAATCCGCTCGCAATGTCTGCAGGACTTGCAACGCTCAAGATACTCCGCGACGAAAACCCCTACCCTGCTCTTGAAAAGAAATCTGCATATTTATCAGAAGCATTTGCAAAGAATATTGCAGAGTTCGCCATCAAAGCGACACAAACTCGTGTCGGCTCGATGATGTGTATGTTCTTTACAGAGAAGACCGTTATTGACTACGATTCTGCTGTCTCATCTGATAAAGAAAAGTATGGGAAATACTTCCATTCCATGCTTTCATTAGGCATTTACCTTGCCCCCTCACAATTCGAGGCAATGTTCGTAAGCTCGGCTCATACTGATGCTGACGTTGAACAAAC
>DATDEW010000190.1:0-6478 GCA_036522935.1 Kapaibacterium sp. (SeqCode) | reverse complement strand
ACCTGAAGTTCAGCCGCATTCAGTTCACACCCGATCTGATGCCGACCGATATTACAGGTACAGAGATACTTGAGCAGAATATGTCCACCGGCTCGAAAGAATTTCGTTTTATCAAAGGACCTGTCTTCGCTAACATCGTCTTAGCTGATGAGATAAACCGCACACCTCCGAAAACACAGGCAGCGCTGCTCGAAGCGATGCAAGAGCATAAGGTAACTGCAGCGAACGTGACATACTCACTTGATGAGCCGTTCTTTGTACTTGCTACACAGAATCCTATTGAGCAGGAGGGGACATACCCACTTCCCGAAGCACAGCTTGACCGCTTTATGCTCAACCTCTGGCTTGATTATCCTTCCGAACATGAAGAGATAGATATTGTCAGGAAGACAACGAGCGGATTCAAACCGAACCTGTCGATGGTGCTTTCAGGTGATGATATTAGCTTGTATCAAGACCTCGTTCGCCATGTGCCTGTTGCAGATAATGTTATTGAATATATTGTACGTCTTGTCGGTAAGACACGCCCTGCGAATTCAAGCGCACCTGATTATGTGAAGAAGTATGTAAGCTATGGCGCCGGTCCGCGCGCATCGCAGTATCTTGCGCTTGGCGCGAAGGTTCGTGCATTACTTGATGGCAGATTTACTCCTTCGATAGAAGATATCCGCGCGCTTGCAGTGCCGGTACTTCGTCACCGCATCGTGCTGAACTTCAATGCCGAAGCTGAAGGCATGAATACGTTATCACTTATAGACCGCCTCACGAAAGACGCGTGAAAACCTTCCTGACGTGTTTCCTTGTGCTCGTTGCGGCAACAGGTTTTGCGCGCACAGGCAAGTATTGGGTTGAGTTTAGAGATAAAGCCATCAAAGAGAGTGAGTTCGTTGCTGGGAATCCTGTCTATGATGAAACGCTTAGACGCTTTTCACCTGATGCAATAGCAAAACGCAAACAGCTTGTTCGTGAAGGCACCATCAAAGGTATTCTTACTATTGAAGATGCTCCGCTTACAAAAGAGTATATCAATTCACTCACATCATTAGGTCTGCATATTCGCTCCGAGATCAGGTGGTCAAATGCTGTTAGTGCGGAAATTCCCGATGAGTTGCTCGCGGAAGTAGGGTCACGTCCGTTCGTAAAGAATATCAAGCATGTGCTTAGAGGTGTAAAGCAGTCACAAGAGCAATCGCTTTCCCCGTTTCTCTTTTCTTCATTCTCGAATAATGATCAGCCGCAGCTTATCTCGCGGGAATATGGCTACGATAGCATCATCTATCATTACGGTGGCTCAGCCTCGCAGCTTGAACGGACTGGTGTAAGACCGCTTCATGCAATGGGTCTTGACGCAACAAAAGTGAAGATTGGGTTCATGGACACCGGCTTCCGATGGGAAGGGATGCGGACTACAAAAGACCGCAACGTTGTCTTTGAATATGATTATGTCTCTCGTGACAGCGTTACATCAAATGAAATAAATGATGAGCCCGATCAGGATGGTCATGGTTCTGTGGTGCTTTCAGCAGCCGTTGGATATTTACCTGATTCGGTAATTGGCGCGGCATATAACGCAGACATCTATCTTGCAAAGACGGAAGACTTAAAAAGCGAAACACCGGCTGAAGAAGACAATTACGCAGAATCGATAGAATATTTCGAATCACAAGGAGTACGCGTCGCTTCAAGTTCGCTCGGGTATATGTTCTATGACTTTGGATTTACAAGTTATGTATATGAAGATCTCGACGGCAAGACAACGATAAGCGCCCGCGCTGCATCTCATGCGGCAACGCTCGGTATGCTTTGCGTGACAGCAATGGGTAATGGTGGCACGTCGGGATATCCATATCTTATTACACCTGCAGATGCCGATAGTGTTATCGCTGTCGGAGCGCTTGATGTGAATGATACGATCGCTGCATTCTCTTCTCTCGGTCCTTCTGCTGACGGAAGAACAAAACCGGAAGTTGTTGCGCCGGGTGTAAAGGTCTGGACGATGAACAACGCCGATATGCAGGCTGAAGCAGGTGGAACATCACTCGCTACTCCGCTTGTCTCGAGTGCATGTGCTGTTATTATGCAGGCACACCCGTGGGCATCGTCGCAGCAGGTTCGTAAAGCTGTGGTTGAAAGTGCAATACAGCATCCGATACCTGATAATACCTACGGTTACGGTCGAATAGATGCATACGGAGCAGCACTCAAGCTTGGCACGCTCATTGCGCCGCACAGTTTATGGAATGATGGTACTTCTTACATGGTGCAAGTTGGTATTGCAGCAAATAACGGAGTTAAGACCCCGCGCATCATCTATGCGTATAATGTTGGCGGGGCATATAACAATGTTCTTCCGCTTGGACTGATGACAGATTCGCTTATCTATAGAGCAACATTTCCTACATTACCGAAGGGTACTCACGTTCGGTACTATATCGAGACTCAAGATGGTGCTGATACCATAACACTTTCACCTCGTAATGCACCTGATTCTGTCTATAGCTTTTATGTTGGTGACTCTATCCCGAACCCTCCATACAGTGTCAAGAAAACAGAGGATGTTCAGATAGCTCTTTATCCTAACCCAGCACGTGATTATATTAACATCACATTACCGCTAAGTTCAGAATCTGTTGAATTGGTAGATGTTTTAGGAAGAGTTATCCGTTCTGCTGAAGTAAACAGGTATACGGTTGGGTTAAAAATATCACTTCAAGGACTTGAAGAGGGGATATATAGTGTAATTATACGTAAAAAAGACGGAGAAGTTTCCGCGAGAAAGATCGTAGTCACCCGATGACGTTTCTTAATCCATTTATATTGATTGGTCTGATCGCAGCGTCGTTTCCGGTGCTCTTTCATCTGTTCGCCCAGCGCAGAGCGCGACGAGTAGAGTTCAGTACATTGCAATTCCTGAAGCAGCTTGAGAAGAACTCAATGCGCAAGATAAAACTGCGCCAGATACTACTTCTTATCCTTCGCACACTACTGATCATCTTTCTTGTCGGAGCATTTGCACGTCCGGCATTGCAGGGGTATCTCGGCGGATTCCCGGGTACATCGAGTGCAAACTCAACGATGGTATTTCTTCTCGATAACTCTGCTTCGATGGGGGAGCGGACTTCCGGTGGTTCATACTTTAAGCAATCGACCGATGCGGCAATAAAACTTCTCGACATCTATAAGGATGGCGATGAGGTGGTTATTATCCCGCTTGCGGGATTTGACAAAGAGAAAAGTTATGAGCCGCTCCATGATAAACGTGAGATAGTAAATCGTCTCGCCCAGATGCAGACGGCAGATGCCGAGGCTGATCTCGGAGCAGGGCTCCGTCTTGCAAGCGCTGCGCTTTCGCGTTCGCTTAATATCAATAAAGAGATATTCCTCTTCACTGACGGGCAAGCCCGCAATTACTCGATAACTGATTCATCCTCAAAGGCTGATACTGCCAAGCTAAAGCTCTTTGACGAACGCACGAAGTTCTATTCTATCCTTGCGGGTACAGAGGCGGCAAAATCCCGCAATCTATCTATTGATTCGCTCAAAGCGATAACGACGATCTTTGAACCGGGTAGACAGATAGAATTCGAAGCATTCATCCGCAATACTTCACCCGACGAAGTTGATGCAGGTACGATATCTCTCTTCTTTAACGGAGAGCGTGTCGCACAAAAGAGCTTAGATAAACTTGGCGGAAACGAGACACGTCGTTTCGTTATCTCTGCACTTCCTAAAACGGTCGGCTCGCTCGGAGTAGAATCATCGCTTGAAGAAGATGCTCTACCGTTCGATAATAAACGTTACCTTGCACTAGAAATACCCGCCTCGCGTACGGTCGGTCTCTTCTTTGATAAGACAAGCGATGCAGAGTTTCTTAAGCTTGCTCTTGAACTCACGCTTAGCGAGACAAATACTCTGCCGTATAAGATAGAGTATCATCGTCTTGAAGAACTTCGCATGCTTCCTGCACTTTCGCGGCTTGATGCTGTGCTGGTTGGTTTAGGAAGTAAGCTGCCCGAAGAGAATGATGTGAATGCTCTTCGAGAATACATAAGCAAAGGACGCGGTGCGGCTATCTATCTTCTTGATGGACTTGATTCAAAAAGTTATAATTCGCTGATAGCGTCGAGACTAGCAACCGGAATACTTCAAGGGAAGTATATTGCATTCGGGGATAAGTACGGCTCATTCACGCAGTTCGATATGGCGCATCCGTTCTTTGTGGGCATGTTCGAGAATAAGCAGGCACAGACTGGTATAGAGTCACCGAAGTTTTCATCGTACTATCAGTTTGCAAAGTCAGGTACACCTATTATTTCACTCTCCGGCGGCGGTACGTTTCTTTCAGAGCATAACATTGGCAAGGGAAGTTTGTTGTTATTCTCCGCATCTGCGACACCTGATATGAGCGACCTGCCGAGAAAGACCATCTTCCTTCCTCTGGTTCGTCGAACTGTTGCATTCGTCAGTTCTATTCGTTCGGGTGCAAGCGAGAGCGGAAATAGTTTTATAACGGGTTCACCTGTTGAACTTGAATTACAGGGAGTCGATGGCGAGCAAGCAGGCTCATCGCTTGTCTTGAAAACGCCGGATGGTTCTATTCGAAGAATTGTAACAACCGCTTCTGCAAGCGGCGCGCTCCGACTCGATATTTCCGGTATTTCAAAAGCAGGAATCTATAATCTCTATCGTGATGCTGATGCCCGTGTACCGGTAACGGCATTTGCTGTCAACACCCGCACGGATGAGTCAGACCCCAAGCGCGCGACAAAAGAAGAGATGACAAAAGCAACTGAATCGTATTTTACAAGTGGTGATAAGAATATCATATACCTAAATGCCGAGAAGGATGATGTATCAAAGACGGTCGCTGACTCCCGCTTTGGCGTCGAGCTGTGGCAGACACTCTTGATCCTTGCCTTACTATGTGGAATCGCAGAGATGCTTGTTGCCAGGGAAAGCAAGAATAATTCGTAAAAAAGAAAATATTATTGTGAACTCTCATTTTTGATTTTGTGTAGTAGGAAGTGAAGAGTTCATTCGCAACGGACGGGCAAGAAGGTATGGATGGGTTCTCTTCGGAGATAACAACGAAAAAAAGAACCAACATTCTTTTTCCATAGGGAGCTTCATCTTCCGGTTCCGATTACAGGCCTCACCCCGCAAGGGGACACCAAGACGCGTGTGCCGTACGCAAGTACCGCCACGATGAGGACAGTGGAAGTAAAAGGTTTCGGGGCAGCACCCAATGTATGTGGGCACACGGTTCTTAATGCCCTTGTTGCGCGGAGCGCAAGCTTTGCCGACAGATCATAATGCGGGGCACCCGTTATCCGGATAGCGTTAGCGTTATCTCGCATAACATCAGGTGACTTGTGTAGATCTGCCATTTTTGAAGAGAGCTATCCCCCTGCCTTCTTTCCCGTCCGTTTTCCTTTCTTTTAACGATCACACCTTGGCTACACGCGCATTCCGGGTCGGTATCACTGGCAAAATAGGCAGCGGCAAGTCCACGCTTTCTGAAGTATTCCGTTCACATGGGATTACGGTACTTGATGCAGATACAATCGCTAAGGATGTGATGCAGAATGATGAAGCTCTTAAAGCACAGCTCACCATACTCCTTGGAAACGAAACATATCTTGACAGCTCATTAAACAAAGCATTTGTAGCTGATAAGATATTCCATGACCCATCGCTCAAAGACAAAGTAGAAGGCCTCGTCCATCCGGTCACGCTCCGAGCTATAGAAAAAGAATTTGCAAAGGCAAAGCAAGGCGAAGTGGTTGCTCTTGAATCCGCTATCCTATTTCAAACCGGTCTTGATGAGATATTCGATATGATCGTCCTCGTAAGTGCAAGTGATACAGATGTGATCGTCTGGCTTACGGCGAAAGAGAAATTTTCCGAAGAAGATATTCGCTCCAGATTACAGACGCAAGAGTATGATGATATCGGTGCTGAAGATGCTGACCTTGTGGTAAAGAATGATACATCTCTCGACGAATTCCGAAAACGCTGCGAACTCACACTACAGCTTGTAAAAATATCCGCAATGCAAAACCTCCCGAATGAGCCATTACGCACTGTTTTCGACAACGGGGCGGGTAAAAGTGGTGGGTAGAGGGGTGGAGTGGGAATATACGACATTTTACCCACCTTTTTTAAAAAGTCATTTTGACTTTTTGGATTCCTCAAAATAATGTATTAATTTTGCATAACGGGTACAGACAGTACTCGAATATTTCTCACAGAAATGGATTTGTATTCACAATAACTTGGAGGATAACTCATGTTACGTTCTTTCACAAAATCAGCTTTAACACTACTCATGGTAGCAGGACTTGCAACGGCATCGTTCGCACAGGACACTGACGATTCACCTCGTCCTATTACTAAGAGCGGTTCAGCTGCATGGATATTTTCAATAAATGGTGTGGGTGATTTTGGTATAGGTGGACATGCTGTTCAGACAGGTAGT